>JAILEU010000044.1 GCA_024697785.1 Bacteroidaceae bacterium
GGTTTATTCGGGCACACATCATTCCGCGCCCTGAAAGGGCAAAGCTTTCCATTCAGAGGGGAACATACAAGCAGCAGCCATGTGTTGTAAAGCTTTTGCCCCTTCAGGGCGAAAGTTACTTTGGCCGTTTGTACCCAGGGCGTTGCCCTGGGCTGGGTGCTCATTGCCCCTTCGGGGCGCTCCTCTCTGGTACGATTTCATACTTGCGAAACTTGAATTAATTCTAAATTCTTAACTCAATAAACCTCTTCCCTCTTCCCTCTTCCCTGCGGGGATGGTGAATGACAGCGTGAGGCCCCCTTCGGGTGTGGTGCGCTCGGCCTTGATGCGGCAGCCGACGTGTCCGAAATACTCGTCGTGCTCCCGTACAATCTGTCGGCAGATAAAGAACTCGGCTCCCACAACGGTGCCTTCAGACGTAGCCTGAATGCGTTTTCGCGAGGGATAGAACAGTCCCTGCAGTTCTTCGTCGGAGAGTGTGCGGCTGGCATCGGTAAACTGGAAACAGATGAAGCCTCCCCGTTGCTCGGCTGAGAGGGAAAGGGAAGGAGCCTGGGCGGCGAGTGACTCGTCGATGAGACATTCAAAAAGATATTCCAGCAGCACGACGTCGCCGTCGCAGGCGCTGCCGTCGTGACGGGTCTCGAGTGTCGGATGCCCGGCGTTTCTAGAGGCTGTTTTACGAGCCAAATATTCCTGTGCCCCCTGCAGCAGGTCGGCGCAGGGCACCGTTGAGCGGTGGAAGGTGACGTCCTCCAGCTGGTGCGCCGCGCAGGCTGCCAGCGTGCCGAATATGTCGCGGTAGAAGTCTGTCAGTTCGGCCATATCGTGAATCTGCTGCTTTGTTTCGGAGCCGCCCTGGTCGGCCTGTAGCCTGTCGGCCATCTGGCGGATGCGTCCAGGATAAGAAGAGGTCTCGTGCTTAATGGCTGAGAGGCAGTTGTCGAGCACCATGTTTTGTACATGCAGGCGGTTCTCCTCGTAGCGTACGCGCCGCATGTCGCCGTCCTCGCTGACAAGCTGCTCGAGCTCGGAGTTACGCTGTTCCAACCGGCGGCGGTCGGCCTTGCGGGGGCGGATGATCATCAGCCACCAGAAGACGACGAACGTCAGTACACCGATGAGGCTGAGCACC
Source organism: Bacteroidaceae bacterium (assembly GCA_024697785.1). Lineage (GTDB taxonomy): Bacteria > Bacteroidota > Bacteroidia > Bacteroidales > Bacteroidaceae > UBA1189. The sequence continues at coordinate 1,136 of JAILEU010000044.1, forward strand.
AGGATGGTGAGTCTGTCGCGGCTGGTCTGCTGCATCTGTTCGCAGTAGTCGGCTAGCGTGTTGTCCTCGCTGGTGAGCTTGTAAAGCTCGGTGTAAGAACGATTGTTGAACTTATAGTCATCCAGCCGGTGCAAGGCCAGAAAGGCGATGGCCAACTCGTTGCGGATGTCGAGGATGGTGAAGTAGTCCGTTTCGAAGTCGCTCATCCACCAGTCGGTTTCTGTCAGTCCGCCCCGTGCGCCGGTGAGGGTCAGCGGGGCAAGAGCCTTGTCGGGCGCTGCGGCCTGCTGGTGGCGGTTGAGGTAGGAGAGGGCCGAATCGGCATAGACGATGGCAGCCTCGTAGTCGGCCCCCACGTTGGCATAATAGACGCTGTCGGCGTAGGCGGCGGCGGTTTCCAGCAGCTCTTCGTGTGGCGTCTGAGCATGTCCCGTCGCCGTCAGGCTCAGTAGCAGCAGGAGGGTGAGAGCCCGCCGAGCCACCTTGGGCAGGCGGAACCAGAAGCGGCTGCCCTTGCCGCGCTCGCTGTCGATGCCCATTCGGCAGACGGCGAAGAAGCTGTCGGTCTTCTGGTATTTCTCCATGATGCCCTTACAGTTCATCAGGCCGAAGCCGCTGCCGTGAGCCGTGCCGCTGCTGCCTATGTGGGAGACGTCATAGACCTTGTGGTCAAGAACCTCGTGGATGTCTTCTTCGGACATGCCGATGCCCGTGTCTGTCACGCTCAGTTCGACGTAGTCATCGTGGATGTCCGCCGAGAGGCTCACCGTTCCCCCCTCGGGGGTGAACTTCCGGGCGTTGTCCGTCAGCGTGTTGAGCATGAAGAGCGTCAAGGCGCGGTCGGCCTTTACCCAGGCCTCTGTGGGCACGACGTCGAGCTGCAGTCCCTGCTCGGCAAAGGCGCGCTGGCGTCGGGCAACCATGTTGAACAGCTCCTGGACGGCAAACGACTCCATGCGCGGATTCACCAGTCCCTGCCTTGTCTGAATCCAGAGGGCGAGGACGTCGTTGAACTCCTCCATCTGGCCTGCCAGCTCGCAGATGTAGGAGATGGAGCTGCGGGCCTGCCTGGCGCTCGCTTCGTCCGTCGTGGTACAGCGTTCGAGGTTCTTTATGGCGTGGCGTGTGCGGTCGATGTAGGGGATGATGCTGGTGACGATGGCGAGCGATGCCTTGCGCCGCACGTTGTCGCGCTTGTAAGTCGTCAGGCGCAGGCGATGCATAGCCAGCTCGTCGTGGAACTGGCGGGTACGCTCGTCGTACTGCTCGTCCATCTGCTGCGTGAAGCGTCTATGACGGATGCGGACCTTGATGGCGAGCCATGAGAATGCGACGATGAAGAGTCCGAACAGCAGCAGGAATCCGCCCGACAGCCGTCGCAACTGCTTCATGCGCTGTTCCAGCTGCTGGCTGCGATACTCCAGCTCTTTGTTCTCGCGGATGACCTCCAGCATGTCGAGATAGATGTTGCGGTAGATGTCCGACGAGTCCTTTTTGCCTAATCCGGCATAGGCCACGCTCACCTGCTCGGAGATGCGGCAGAGACACTCCGGCACGTTGTCGTAGGCAATGCAGTCGTAGGCCAGCTGCAGGGTGTCGAGGGCTTCGAGGCAAAGGCCCGCCTTGTTCATGGCCGAGGCTTCGTGGATGCGTGCCTCGGTGACCCAGTAGGCTGAGTCGCCAAAGTGTGACAGCGCCCACGCCTGCTGGGCCAGCTCATCGTTGGTAATGTGGGCGGCCAGACTGCTGAGGAAATGGTAGTGTCGCCATTGGGCGGAGTCGCGTGCCGCCAGCTTTGCCTCGTCGATGGCATCCATGTCGGCCTTCATCTGGTCGTAATGGCCCATCGTGTAGTGATAGGTGACGGAGATGAGGTAGAACTCATCCCTTGCCGAGTCGAAGCGGTTGCGCTCGTCGGGCGTCAGCGAGGTCTCTTCTTCCTCGATGCGTTTGATGGCCTGCCGCGC
>JAILEU010000049.1 GCA_024697785.1 Bacteroidaceae bacterium
GGATTAATCCTCGTCCTGCTTGCTCTCCTCGTACTCCTTGAGCAGCTGAGCCTGCACGTCGGCGGGCACGAGCTCGTAGCTCGAGAACTTCATGTTGAACGAAGCGCGGCCACCCGAGATGGAGCTCAGGGCAGTGCTGTAGTTCGACATCTCCTTCAAGGGGATGCGAGCCTTAACGCGCTCCATGCCATTGGCGCTCGACATATCCATCATGATGCCGCGGCGACCCTGGAGGTCGCTCTGAACACCACCCATGCAATCGCCGGGCAACAGGATCTCGACGTCATAGACGGGCTCGAGAACCTTGGGGTTAGCATCGCGGAAAGCGGTCGAGAAAGCGTTGCGTGCAGCGAGACGGAACGAGATTTCGTTACTGTCTACCGGGTGCATCTTACCATCGTAGATGCAGACGCGCACGTCGCGAGCGTAGCTACCGGTCAAGGGACCCTGCTCCATGCGGTCCATGATACCCTTAACGATAGCGGGGATGAAGCGAGCATCGATGGCACCACCAACGATACAGTTGTAGACAACCAGCATACCGCCCCATTCCATGGGGATTTCCTGCTTGTCCTTGATGTTCATCTTGTACTCCTGGTTACCGAACTTGTAGGTGTCGGGCTCAGGCATACCCTCGCGATAGGGCTCGACGATCAGGTGAACCTCACCGAACTGGCCGCTACCACCCGACTGCTTCTTGTGACGATAGTCGGCACGTGCAGCCTTGGTAATGGTCTCGCGGTAGGGGATGCGGGGCTCGTCGTAGATGATGCTGAGCTTGTCGTTGTTCTCAAGCAGCCACTTGAGGGTGCGGAGGTGGAACTCGCCCTGTCCGTGGATAATGATCTGACGGAGTTCCTTCGACTGCTCGATAACCCACGTCGGGTCTTGCTCGTGCAGACGGTTAGCAGCCGTCATCATCTTCTCCGTGTCGGCCTCGTTCTCGGGACGGATGGCACGGGAATACTTGAAGTTGGGATAGACAATAAAATCAAAGAGGTTGTCAGCATCCTTGCTGTTGAGGGTGTTGCCTGTCTTGACATCCTTCAGCTTGACGGTGCAGCCAAGGTCGCCAGCCTGCAGCTCATCCACCAGCTGGCGATAGTTGCCGCGTCCGGGAGTGAAGAGCTGGGCGATGCGCTCCTTGGAACCGCGGGTGGCGTTGTTGAGGTCGTCGCCCGTCTTGACAGTACCGCTCATAACCTTAAAGTAGCAAACCTCACCGATGTGCTGCTCCATCTCGGTCTTGAAGAAGAAGAGAGAAGTGGGAGCAGAGGCGTCGCACTTAACCTCCTCGCCTTTGGTGTTGGGAGTGCCAGGGAACTCATCGACGGTGGGAGCCACACCGGCGACGAAGTCGAGGATGCGGGCAACGCCGACGTTCTTGGAAGCCGAGCTGCAGAGGACAGGATAGATGCCATGCTGCGAAAGGCCCTTCTTGATGCCTTCCACCATTTCGTCCTCGGTGAGCTCCATGGTCTCGAAGAATTTCTCCATAAGGGCTTCGTCGCCACCGGCAGCAGCCTCAACGAGAGCGTCGTGCATCTCCTGTGCCTTGTCGGCAAGGGCTGCAGGAATGTCGCTGACGGCAGCGGGAGTGCCATCGGCAGTATAGGTATACTGCTTCATGGTGAGCACGTCGATGACGCTGTTGAAGTCGGGACCGCATGTAGCGGGGAACTGTGCAGGGATGACCTTGCCGCCGAAGTCGCGCTTCAAATCTTCAACCACCTTGTCATAGTCGCATTTGTCGCTGTCGATGTTGTTGACGACAAAGACGATGGGCTTGTGCAGCTTGGCAGCCTGACGGAAGTTGTTCTGTGTACCGACCTCTACGCCGTATGCGCCGTTGACGACGAGCATGGCGATGTCGCAGATGTTAAGGGCTGTGACGGCGCCGCCGCTGAAGTCGCCCGAGCCCGGGCAGTCGAACATGTTGAGCTTGTGCCCGCCACGCTCAATGGCAAAGACGGTAGAGAACACCGAGTAGCCGTACTCCTGCTCTACGGGGTAGCAGTCGCTGACGGTGTTCTTCGCATTCACGGAACCGCGGCGGCGAATGATGCCGCCTTCTAAAAGCATGGACTCAGTAAGAGTGGTCTTACCGGCACCCGACCCGCCGACGATGGCAAGGTTCGAAATTTCATTGGTCTTATAGACTTTCATTTCTGGGATAAATAGTTAATTATTATTCTTTTATTTCATTCTTTTACGTCAAAAACGAGCACTCCACTCTGTGAAGCGCTGCGAAATTACTAAGAAATAAGGACATATAAAAATAAATAGGAGAAAAAATTTCTTAATGTTCTCGCCGAATCGCTTTTTTGTGTTACCTTTGCAGCATGGCAGGAATCTACGTACATATCCCTTTCTGCAAAAGCCGCTGCCGCTATTGCGACTTCTACTCCACCACTTTTGGAGCAGAGGGCGAAGCCTACGCCCAGTCGGTTTGCCACGAAATGGCCTTAAGGAAGGAATTCCTTCATGGCGAGGCTGTGCGGACGCTCTATTTCGGCGGGGGGACACCTTCGCAGCTCTCCCCTGCCCTGCTGGGCTCGATGGTGCGCGAGGCTGAACGAGTTTTCGGCTTCACGTCGCTGGATGAGTTGACCATAGAGGCGAACCCCGACGACCTCTCACAGGCGTGGATTGACGGGCTGAAGAAGGCTATACCCCAGCACAAGCTACGCATCAGCATGGGCATACAGACTTTCGACGACGAGAGGCTTCGCCTCCTCGGGCGACGTCACACAGCAGCAGAAGCCACAGATGCCGTCCATCGCCTGCAAGAGAGCGGCATCACAGAAATCAGCATCGACCTGATGTATGGCTTGCCTGAGATTGCTGAAAGAAAAAAGAATAGGAGCTATAGGGACTATAGGAACTATAGGGACTATAGAGACTATAGAGACTATAAGGTGATTTGGGAAAAAGATTTGGAGAAGGCTGTGAGGCTGGGGGTGCCGCATATTTCGGCCTACCACTTGAGCTACGAAGAGGGAACAGCCCTCACCCGCATGCGCGAACGAGGTGAGGTGCTCGAAGTCGACGAAGAGGTGAGCGTGGAGTGTTTCCGTCTGTTGCGGCGTACCTTGCTCGCCGCAGGCTACCGTCACTACGAAATCAGCAACTTCGCTCTCCCTGGACACGAGGCGCGCCACAACAGCAACTACTGGCGCGGCGTCCCCTATCTAGGCCTTGGAGCAGGCGCACACTCGTTCGACGGCATGCACAGACGCTGGAACTTGCCCGACGTAAAACGCTACTTGGAAATCTTAAGCCCCAGCAGACTCACCTCGCCCATGCCTACCGATGGGGAAGAACTTGTCCGCCTGCTCTCCGACGGCGAAACGCTTAGCGACGAAGAGCGCTACGACGAATACATCATGACACGCTTGCGCACGGCTGAGGGCATCAGTCCCGAGGAGATTGGTCGCCTTTTCGGCGCCGTCCGCGAGCAACAATGTCGTGCCCGCGCGCAAACCTATTTAAAAACCCATCGGCTGCGCGAAACAGCCGATGGACGATGGACGTTGACAGAGGACGGAATCTTCGTGTCAGATGCCATTATCGCAGATTTGTTCTGCTAAGCACTTTTTTGCTCGCAAGCGAGTCTCAGACGACATCGTACTTTGTGCCGAACCATTCGTCGAGCGTTTCCTCTACCTTGAAGTTAATGGCGGGAGTAATCTTATTGCGGATGCGGGTATAGACAATCATCACAGCTCCAATGTCATCCATAATGCCGAGCATCTTGAACACCTTACGGGGAATGATGTCGCCAGGTACGAGGATGTAGAGCAGCGAGCCGTAGATAAGAGCTTTATCGCGCAACGTAACGTGCTCGTCCGTCATCACATAGTAGAACTGCAGCAGCGGTTTGGCCGCAATACGGCCCGCACGGATGGCGTATTTCTTTAGGAAGCCGAGAAGCTTCTGCGACTCACCCTTCCAATCGATCTTCTGCAACCGTTCAACGAGCGGCTTCAGCATGGTTTCTGTTATCTTCATATCTTAGAAAAGTTTAGCGGTTGTTGCAGATGCAGCACGGATGAGGTCTTGCGGAGCAATCCGAAACTGAAGTCCCCGCTGACCGGCGCTGACGTAGATATAGGGATAGTCAAGGCAGCTCTGGTGGAAGAAGGTGGGAAAGCGTTTCTTCATGCCTACCGGCGAGCAGCCCCCGCGGATGTATCCCGTCAGGGGAAGCAGCTCCTTCAGGGGGAGCAAGGCGCAGCTCTTGTTGCCCGACACCTTGGCGGCGAGCTTCAGGTCAATTTCCGCCTCGCCCGGGATGACGCAGACGAAGTAGCCCGTCTTATCGCCATGCAGGACGATGGTCTTGAAGACCTGCTCGATGGGTTCGCCCAGCGATGCCGCTACGTGGGGTGCGCTGAGATCGGTCTCGTCCACCTCGTAGGGCACCAGCTCGTAGGAAATCTTCTGCTGGTCGAGCAGGCGCGCCGCGTTGGTCTTATTGATTTTCTGTACCATCAGACCATGCTTTTCACCACGTCCATCACTTTCTCGCCAATCTCGGCAGCAGCCTCAGGCGTATGGGCCTCGCTATAGACGCGGACGATGGGCTCGGTGTTGCTCTTGCGGAGGTGTACCCACTTGTCGGGGAAGTCGATTTTGACGCCGTCGATGTCGGTGATGGCAACGCCTGCGGCCTTCTGCTCGGGGGTGGAATAGAGCGCTTTCACCTTGGCCAGCACGGCGTCCACATCGGTGTCGGGCGTGAGGTCGATGCGGTTCTTGGCCATGAAGTAGGCAGGATAGCTCTTGCGCAGCTCGCTGACGGTTCCGCCCTTCTTAGCCAGATAGGTAAGGAAGAGGGCTATGCCGACAAGGGCGTCGCGCCCATAGTGGCTGGCGGGATAGATGACGCCGCCGTTGCCTTCGCCTCCGATGACTGCATGAGTCTCCTTCATCTTTGCCACCACGTTGACCTCGCCCACGGCGGCGGCGTTGTAGTGCTGGCCAAAGCCCTCGGTGACGTCGCGCAGGGCACGCGTGGAGCTGAGGTTGCTGACGGTATTGCCGGGGGTGTGCTGCAGGATATAGTCGGCTACGGTAACAAGCGTATATTCCTCGCCATACATGGCTCCCTTCTCGTCGATGACAGCCAGACGGTCCACGTCGGGGTCAACGACGAAAGCGACGTCGCAGTCGGACGTCTTCATCAGGGCCATGATGTCGCCCAGGTTTTTCTCGAGCGGTTCGGGGTTATGCTGGAAGTCGCCCGTAGGCTCGGTGTAGAGCCCTTCGACCTTCTCCACGCCCAGCTGGCTGAGCAGCTCGGGCAGGATGATGCCGCCCACGGAGTTGACCGTGTCGATAGCCACCTTGAAATGAGCCTTACGGATGGCTTCCACATCAACGAGTTCGAGGGCTTTGACAGCATCGATGTGACGCTGGTTGAAGCTGTCGTCCTTCTTGTAATGGCCCAGAGCATCCACCTCGGCAAAGGTGAAAGCCTCGTCGGCAGCGATGGCCAGCACCTCGGCTCCCTCGGCTGCGTTGAGGAATTCGCCACGGGCGTTCAGCAGCTTCAGGGCATTCCATTGGCGGGGATTGTGCGAAGCGGTAAGGATGATGCCTCCGCAGGCGCCGGACATGGTGACAGCCAGCTCGGTGGTGGGCGTTGTGGCCATACCGATGTCGAGGACGTCGAAGCCCATGCCCATCAGCGTGCCGCAGACACACTGGCGCACCATCTCGCCCGAGATGCGGGCGTCGCGCCCGACGACGATATGGCGGGCCGTGCCCTCGTAGGTCTTGCGTATGAGGGTAGCGTATGCAGCCGTGAACTTAGTGATGTCGAGGGGATTGAGGCCCTCACCGGCCTGTCCGCCTATGGTGCCGCGGATGCCGGAAATGGATTTAATCAGGGACATGATATCTGTTTTTTTTGGTTTATGGGCGAATGAAGGGTTTTCGGCGTGACGCCTCAGGGTTCGGGCATGATGGTAATCTCGTAGAAGGTGGCATAGACCAACGAGACTGCCGTCTGAGTGCCGTAGTCGTGGGGAGCGATGATGCGCACCTTGGCGGCCTTGTCGTTGGGACGTCCGGGCGTGATGTAGCTGAAGGGCACGAGCCATCCCTCGGGGAAAGTGGGTGTGGAGGTGCTGTAGTACGAATAGACCGTCTGCTGCGAAGTCTTTCCATAGGTTGCGAGCATGCGCCCGTAGGTGAACGAGCCGCTGAACGTATCGCCCGTGCGGCGGATGGTCATCTGCTCGGGACGGACGTCGAATAGGTTGGCCGTCATCGTGTCGCGGTCGGCCACCCCTATCTCGATGTAACGGGCAAGATAGTTGCGGTTCTCTCCGCGCTGGTGGGCACGCCCTTCGCCCTTGCGGATAATCTGCATATAGACGCCCGTATGCTTGAAGAGCACGTACTCGTTCAGCTCGGCATTGGTGGTGCTGTCCTGGGCGTAGAACTCCTCTTCCGTGATGACTTTTATGGGCCTTCCGTCCACGCCGCCATCGGCAATAAAGGCCTCAATCGAAGCGTCTTCCTTCTCCTTCATCTCCTCGTAGGTTTCAATCTCGCGGCAGCTGGTGAACAGCAACGCCGTTACGAACAGCGACAACAAGGGGGTTATTAAAGAGAAGTGGTGTTTAAGCTGTTTCATATACCTTTTTCTATTTTAGCTTGCGAAGATACGGCGAAGCCGGTTAATAAACAAGGAAAAAAACTTTTTTAACAATGCAAAGATAAAACATTTCGTCTGACGTTTTGGACGATTGCATCGGGAACAGCCTTTGAAGCCGATTCGGGGCATCTGTCCCCACAGCGCATAACAGAGGATGATTCCCCTCGCACGACGGGTTATTGAAGCCGACATGCGGATATCAGCTTCGCTCCCGGCCGAGCCCCCGAAATTCCCCATTGGGATCAAAGAATTTCCTTAAAACGCAATTGTGTTTTAATTAAAACCCGATTGCGTTTCAATAAAAACACAGCTGCGTTTTAATTAAAACACAATCGGGTTTCAAAGAAAAAAACAAACTCTGAGAAGCTTTTTCTGAGAATCTCTTAAGACCGCATCAATAACGCCACTCATCGCATCAAAACACGACCGGCAGAAGAGAAAATCGGAAAAAACGGAAAAAAAACGCGGAAACTTGCGCGCGTGTACATATTTTTTTATACCTTTACGCGCTAAATTGGAAATCTATTACTAATTGTTAACAATTAAGTCATCATTATGAAAGGATTACGTATGTTTGCCGGCTTAGCTGCGACACTCGCGCTGCTGGCTGGGTGCAACTCTGCACCGAAAGAAGGAGTGGCCCTCTCGGGGCTGAAACGTGCCGACTTCCAGGCTGAACTGCAAGGAAAGAAGACCGACCTCTACATGCTGCGCAACGAAGCAGGCATGGAGGTGTGCGTGACGAACTTCGGCGCGCGCCTGGTCTCCATCATGGTTCCCGACAAGGACGGCAAGCTGGTTGACGTCTGCGTAGGCCAGCCTAGCATCCAGGCCTACAGCACCATCGAGAGCGACTTCGGTGCCACCATCGGCCGCTATGCCAACCGCATCGCCGGCGGCAAGATTACGCTCGACGGCACCACCTACCAGCTGCCGCAGAACAACTTCGGCCATTGCCTGCACGGAGGCTGCACCCTCAACCCCAGCCAGTTCCCCGGCTTCAAGGGCGAATATATGGGCTGGCAGTACAAGGTGATGGACGTGGAGGAAGTCACGCCCAACAGCATCACCATGACGTTCGTCAGCCCCGACGGCGAAGCCGGCTTCCCGGGCAACGTCAAGGGCAAGGTGCAGTACACCCTCACCCCCTGCGGCAAGCTGGCCATGAAGTGGACGGCTACGACCGACAAGAAGACCGTCATCAACGTCTGCAACCACCTCTACTTTAACCTCAACGGCGACTATCATACGCCCATCACCAACCATCTGCTCACCATCAACGCCGACAACTACACCCCCGTTGACGAGACCTTCATGACGACAGGCGAGATTGCTCCCGTCGCCGGCACTCCCATGGACTTCACCTCGCCGAAGGCTATCGGCCAGGACATCAACGCCGACTTCGTCCAGCTGAAGAACGGCAAGGGCTACGACCACAACTGGGTGCTCAACAAGCCCTGCTGCAAGGGCGACGGGAAGTGCGAGAAGGATGGCGGCGAAGCCTGCTGCGAAGAAGGCAAGGAGAAAGCCGAAGGCGAACATTGCGACCATCATGACAAGGGCGGCATCACCCTTGCTGCCACGCTGGTGAGCCCCAAGACAGGCATCCGCATGGACGTCTTCACCAACGAGCCCGGCATCCAGGTCTATACCGGCAACTTCCTCGACGGTACCGTGAAAGGCAAGGACGGCAAGCCCATCGAGCGCCGTACCGCCGTCTGCCTCGAGACGCAGAAGTTCCCCGACACCCCCAACAAGAGCGACCTCTGCGGCTGGCCCGATGCCACCCTCGCCCCCGGACAGGAGTATGAGAGCATCGTTGTCTATCAGTTCAGCTCCGAAGGCGCCTGCTGCAAGGAAGGCCACGAAAATTGCGACAAAGAGCAGAAGGATTGCTGCGAAGAGAAGAAGTAAACCGTAAATGTCAAACCGTAAATAAAATAACATGAAATTCCAACTGTTACAGGCTGCAACGGCAGCCGCCGCCCAAGACCTCAACCGCATCAGCCTCTCAACGCTGGACTGGGTTTTCGTCGCCATCTTCTTCATTGCAATGATATGGATTTGCTGGGACGTTTCAAAAAAGAAAAAAGAGACTTCAGGCGATTACTTCCTGAACGGCCGTAGCGCCACATGGCTTGCCATCGGCGCCTCGATCTTCGCCTCCAACATCGGCTCGGAGCACCTCATCGGCCTTGCCGGCTCAGGCGCCACCAGCGGCATGGCCCAGGCCCACTGGGAGATGCACGGATGGATGATCCTGCTGCTCGGCTGGGTGTTCGTGCCCTTCTATTCCCGCTCGATGGTCTACACCATGCCCGAGTTCCTCGAGAGACGTTATAACAAGGAGAGCCGCGGCATCCTCACCTGGCTGTCGCTTGCCAGCTACGTCCTCACCAAGGTTTCCGTTACCGTCATGGCCGGCGGTCTGGCCCTCAACACCCTGCTGGGCATTAACTTCTGGGTGGCTGCCATCGCCCTTGTGGTGATTACCGCCATCTATACCGTCATCGGCGGTATGGAGTCGGTACTCAAGACCTCCATTCTGCAGACACCTATCCTGCTCATCGGCTCGCTGGTGATTCTGTGGATTGGTCTGAAGGAACTGGGCGGCTGGAACGAGATGATGGCCATCTGCTCCTCGCAGCCTGTCAATAACTATGGCGACGGCATGACCACGCTGATGCGCAGCGGACACGATCCCGAATATCCGTGGTATGGCGCCCTGTTCTGCTCGATGATCATCGGCTTCTGGTACTGGTGTACCGACCAGTTCATCGTCCAGCGCGTGCTCTCCGGTAAGAACCAGAAGGAAGCCCGCCGCGGCACCATCTTCGGCGCCTACCTGAAGCTGCTGCCCGTGTTCCTCTTCCTCGTCCCCGGCATGATCGCCTTCGCCCTGACGAAGAAGCCCGACTCGGCCATCGGCGCCCAGCTTGCCGCTGCCCTGATGCCCGACGCCGCTACCGGAGCCCTGCAGAACCCTGACCTCGCCTTCCCGATGCTCGTCAACACCCTGCTGCCCATCGGCCTGAAGGGCGTCGTCATCTGCGGCATCCTGGCTGCCCTGATGAGCTCGCTGGCATCGCTCTACAACTCAAGCGCCATGCTCTACACCATCGACATCTACAAGCGCAAACACCCCGAGACCGAGGAGAAACGCCTCGTCGTCATCGGCCGAATCGCTACCGTCGTCGTGGTCGTCTTCGGCGTGCTGTGGATATTCGTCATCCAGGCTATGGGCAAGAACCTCTACGCCTACATCCAGAACATCCAGAGCCTGCTTGCTCCGGCCATCGCCACCGTCTTCCTGCTCGGCATCTGCTGGAAGAAGACCACGGCCAAGGCTGGCATGTGGACCCTCATCATCGGTATCGCCATCGGCGCCATGCGTCTGGTGACCATGATTGTCAACCCGCAGGCCCACAATGCGTTCACGTACATCTTCAACGAGATGAACATCTACACCTTCGGCGTATGCACGTTCCTCACCTGCATGGTCATCTGCCTCATCATCTCGCTCTTCACGAAGAAGCCTACGGCCCAGCAGATCGAAGGCCTCTGCTTCGGAACCGCTACGGCTGAGCAGAAAGCCGAGACCCGCGCCTCGTGGAACAAGTGGGACATCTTCCACACGGTGGTCATCCTGAGCGTCATCGTGGCATTCTACATCTATTTCTGGTAAGCCATGCTGGAAGAACTGAAAGCGAAAGTCTGCAAGGCCAACCTGGACCTTGTGAAACATGGACTTGTCCTTTTCACGTGGGGCAACGTGTCGGCAATCGACCGTAAGAGCGGTCTCGTCGTCATCAAGCCCAGCGGCGTGAGCTACGACAACATGAAGCCATCCGACATGGTGGTGGTCGATCTGGACGGCAAGGTGGTTGAGGGCGACCTCAACCCCTCGTCCGACACCCCTACGCACGTCGTCCTCTACAAGGCGTTCCCTAACATCGGGGGCGTGGTCCACACCCACTCCACCTACGCCACCGCCTGGGCACAGGCCGGACGCGACATCCCCAACATCGGCACCACGCACGCCGACTACTTCCACGACGACATCCCCTGCACGCGCGACATGAAGAAAGCGGAGGTGTTCGGCGAATACGAGAAGGAGACGGGCAACGTGATTGTCGAGCGTTTCAAGGACATGAACCCCGACGACACTCCCGCCGTCTTGGTCAAGAACCACGGCCCCTTCGCCTGGGGCAAAGATGCCGACAACGCCGTCCACAACGCCGTAGTACTTGAGGAGGTGGCCAAGATGGCCTTTGTCGCCATAACCATCCACAGCGACTTCACGGATGCCAAGCGTAACCCCTATCAGGCAGACCCCAAGCCCACGATGAACAACCACCTCATCGAAAAACACTACAGCCGCAAGCACGGCCCCAACGCCTACTACGGCCAAAAACATTAAAGGAAAAGAATGGGCTTTTCACTAATCACGATAAATTTAACTCACTAATAAAGAAAAATAACCCCGAAGGTATCTTCATAAGGAGAAGCCACTCGTTCACGGAATAAAGCCACACAATCGATAGATGACAAGACAGGAATATAAGGATATGTACGACGCAGTAGGTGTGGCAATGGAAGTTCACAGTACGTTAGGAAGAGGAATGGCTGAACAGGTTTACCAAGAAGCCTTTGCCATTGAGGCCCAACTGCGTGGAATGGACATTGAGCGTGAGAAGAAACTACATCTGACATACAAAGGCGTGGAGCTCCAAAAGCTTTTCTTTGCAGATTTTTTCTATAAAGGTATCATCATGGAGTTCAAGTCCGTTCAGGAACTGTGTACCGAACATCGTGCCCAACTACTCAACTACATGCGCATAGCCAAGATAGACCGAGGAATACTATTCAATTTTGGCGAGACCAATCTACACGCCGAGCGTTATCTCTACCTTCCTGACGACGATTGCTTTATCCTTCTCACCCACGAGAACTTCAAATTCTACATTGTCGATTAAACAATCCGGGTTTTACCTTCAAAAAACCGAAAGCCTTTACCCTCATTAATGAGAATTTTTATCCCAATTAGTGAAAAGAATTTATCCCAATTAGTGAAAAGCCTCATTAACCCATATTATCTTCAAGAAAAAGAATTAGTAACATTCTAAAAACAAGTATCATGAAATTATTTGAAAATTTTGAAATTTGGTGGGTAACTGGTGCACAGCTTCTTTACGGAGGCGATGCCGTAGTTGCCGTTGACGGACACTCGAAAGAAATGGTTGCCGGACTGAACGAGAGCGGCAACATCCCCGTCAAAATCGTCTATAAAGGCACAGCCAACAGCTCGAAGGAAGTGGAAGCCGTCATGAAGGCGGCCAACAACGACGAGAAGTGCGTCGGCATCATCACCTGGATGCACACGTTCTCCCCCGCCAAGATGTGGATTAAAGGCTTGCAGGCCCTGCAGAAGCCCCTCCTCCACTTCCACACCCAGTACAACGCCGAAATACCCTGGGACGCCATCGACATGGACTTCATGAACCTCAACCAGAGCGCTCATGGCGACATCGAGTTCGGACACATCTGCACTCGCATGCGTGTTCCCCGCAAGGTGGTCTGCGGCTACTGGAAGAGCGAAGAGGCACAGAAGAAGATTGCCGTCTGGGCACGTGTTGCCGTCGGCGTCGCCGATGCCAAGAACGTCCGCTGCCTCATGTTCGGCATGAACATGAACAACGTGGCCGTTACCGACGGCGACCGTGTGGAGTTCGAGCAACGCCTGGGCTATCACGTGGACTACTACCCCGTCAGCTCGCTGATGGAGTATTATAAAAAGGTTACCGACAAGGAGGCCGACGAACTCGTCGAGGAGTACAAGAAACTTTACACCATCAAGATTGACGAGAGCGGCGAGAAAGTCTATTGGGAGAAGGTGAAGAACTCCGCCAAGGCCGAGATTGCCCTCCGCCGCGTGCTGAAGGACGAAGGCGCTAACGCTTTCACCACCAATTTCGACGACCTCGGCGATGCCGATATTAATGACCCGAATTTCTGCGGCTTCGACCAGATTCCCGGCCTCGCCTCACAGCGCCTCATGGAAGAGGGCTACGGTTTTGGCGCCGAAGGCGACTGGAAGACCGCCTGTCTCTACCGTACCCTCTGGGTGATGCAACAGGGCATGCCCAAGGGCTGCTCGTTCCTCGAGGACTACACGCTCAACTTCGCCGGCAACCAGTCGTCGTGCCTGCAGAGCCACATGCTGGAAGTGTGTCCGCTGATTGCCGTTGACAAACCGACGCTGGAAGTCCACTTCCTGGGCATTGGCGTTCGCAAGCAGCAGACAGCCCGTATCGTATTCACATCTAAGGTAGGACGCGGTATTAAGGCAACAGTCGTTGACCTGGGCAACCGCTTCAGACTGATTACACAAGAGGTAGAGTGCATCAAACCGAAGCCCATGCCAAACCTTCCTGTGGCTTCTGCCTTGTGGGTTCCTCAGCCAAGCTTTGAAGTAGGCGCAGGTGCATGGATTCTCGCAGGCGGAACCCATCATAGTGCTTTCTCCTACGACATGACAGAGGAATTCTGGGCTGATTTTGCTGAGATTCTTGACTTGGAGCACGTTCGCATCAACAACGAAACGACCATCGCCGGACTGAAGCAAGACCTTCGCAACAACGAGGTGTACTACATGCTGAACAAGGCGCTGAAGTAATCTCTCTCACCCCTAAAAACAACAATGATGAACGCAAAAGAAACGATAGAGGCTGGTAAGGCCGTGCTCGGCATCGAGTTCGGCTCTACCCGCATCAAGGCGGTGCTCATCGACGAGCACAACAAACCCATCGCCCAGGGAGCCTTCGAGTGGGAAAACCAACTCGTCGATGGGCTGTGGACCTACAGCATCGACACCATCTGGAAGGGACTGCAAACATGCTACAGCGACCTGCGCGCCGACGTCAAGCGGCAATATGGCTGCGACATCCAGCAGCTGGCCGCCATCGGCTTCTCGGCCATGATGCACGGCTACATGGCGTTCGACAGCGAGCAGCACATCCTCGTGCCCTTCCGCACGTGGCGTAACACGAACACCGGCAAGGCTGCCGCCAAGCTGTCGGAGCTGTTCCACTACAACATTCCGCTGCGCTGGAGCATCTCGCACCTCTACCAGTGCATGCTCAACGGCGACGAGCACGTCAAGAACATCAAGTACCTGACGACGCTGGCAGGCTACATCCATTGGCAGCTGACAGGACAGTTCGTGCTGGGCATCGGCGATGCTTCGGGCATGCTGCCCATCGACCCGCAGACGAAGAACTACGACGCCACGATGGTGCAGAAGTTCAACCAGCTGCTCGCGGCGGAAGGTTTACCCTTCCGCTTAGAGCAAATCCTGCCCAAGGTACTGGTAGCCGGTGCCGACGCCGGCGTGCTGACTGCCGAGGGTGCCCGACTGCTCGACCCCACGGGAACGCTCTCAGCAGGCTGTCCGCTGTGTCCTCCCGAAGGCGATGCCGGCACAGGCATGGTAGCCACCAATGCCGTCAAGCAGCGCACGGGCAACGTGTCGGCAGGAACGTCGAGCTTCTCGATGATCGTGCTGGAACACGAGCTC
>JAILEU010000052.1 GCA_024697785.1 Bacteroidaceae bacterium
TTAACCCTAACAATAAATTATTCATTTAACCAAGGCTTTTATGAAAAGAATTGAAAAAAGACTCGTGGTCACTCTGGCACTCTGCCTGATGACCACCCTGGTGTTCGCCCAAGGCGGACACACGGTTAAGGGAGTAGTTTCAGACGAGATGGGCCCGGTCATCGGCGCCAGCATCCTTGAGAAGGGAACGACCAACGGTACGACTACCGACTTCGACGGCCGTTTCACGCTCAACGTGCAGAACCCCAACGGGACGCTCGTCTTTTCCTACATCGGCCTCAAATCGAAGGAGGTCGCCCTTAACGGGAGAACGAACATCTCGGTCACCCTCGAAGAGGATGCCGAGCTTCTGGAGGACATCATCGTCATCGGTTACGGTACGGTGAAGAAGAACGACCTGACCGGTTCGGTGGCTGCCGTCAAGGCTGACCAGCTGAACAAGGGTGTGGTGACGTCGCCCACGGACCTGCTGAAGGGCAAGTCGGCCGGCGTTGTGCTGACGAGCGGCGACGGAGCCCCGGGCAGCGCAGCCACGATCCGCGTACGTGGCGGCTCGTCGCTGAAGGCCAGCAACGACCCCCTGATCGTCATCGACGGCCTGCCCGTCTCGAACGACGGCATCAGCGGTACCGCCAGCGCCCTCTCGTCCATCAACCCCAGCGACATCGAGAGCTTCACCGTGCTGAAGGACGCCTCGGCCACCGCCATCTACGGTAGCCGCGCCTCGAACGGCGTCATCATGATCACCACCAAGAAGGGCAGCAAGTTCGACACCGGCATGCCCCACATCGACGTGGACTTCACGAGCTCCATCAGCCAGAACACCAAGTATGTGGACGTGCTGAACGCCTCTGAGCTGCGCGACCTCATGGTGAAGACCTACGGCGAGGGCTCGGCCGCCTACGGCCTGCTGACCGATGCCACCACCGACTGGCAGAAGGAGATCTTCCAGCTTGCCCAGACCTACGAAGGCAACGCCTCCGTGCGCGGTTCGGTGGGCAACAAGCACAACTACATGCCCTATCGCGTCAGTCTCGGCTACCTCAACCAGGGCGGTACGCTGAAGACCTCGAAGATGACCCGTGAGACCCTCTCGGCCAACCTCACCCCGACGCTGATGGACGAGCACCTCACCGTTAACCTCAACGCCAAGCTGATGAACATGGACACCCGCTTTGCCAACACCGGTGCCATCAGCCAGGCTGTGCAGTACGACCCCACCAAGCCCGTCCGCGACGAGAACGGCCTGAACGGCTACAGCTGGTGGAACTACGGCCTCGGCACCTTCGACATCGCCAACTGCAACACCATGGCCAACCAGAACCCCATGGCGCTGCTCGAGGACAAGAACGACCGCAGCAATGCCCGCCGCTTCATCGGCAACGCCCAGTTCGACTATAAGATTCACGGCTTCGAGGACCTGCGCCTCAACCTCAACCTCGGCATCGACCACACCTCGTCGAAGGGCACCGTCGATGTAGCCCCCGGCACCGAGCAGTCGTTCCACAACACCAAACAGAGCGGCTCGGGCTACCACACTAACTACAGCCAGCAGCACACCGACAAGACCCTCGAGATGTATGCCGACTACAGCCACGACTTCGGCAAGGCGTTCATCGACGTGATGGGCGGCTACAGCTGGCAGCACTTCTACACCGAGTCGTTCAACGAGCAGTTCAAGGCCGACGGCACCGCCGAGACCGCTGCCGACTACTACCTGAGCACGCCCCTGACGAACAAGACCGAGTACTACCTCGTGAGCTTCTTCGGCCGTGCCAACTTCAGCTACGACAACCGCTACATGGTGACCGCGACGCTGCGCCGCGACGGCACAAGCCGCTTCGCCAATAACAAGTGGGGCCTCTTCCCCTCCGTTGCCCTCGGCTGGAACATCAAGAACGAAGGCATCCTGAAGGACACCGACGCCGTCAGCGCCCTGAAGCTCCGCCTCAGCTACGGCCAGACGGGTCAGCAGGACCTGCAGGCCGGCGACTATCCCACGCTGGCCACCTATACGTGGAACACCAACCAGAGCTACTACGTCTTCGGCAACCAGTGGTTCCATCCGCTCCGTCCCGACGGCTACAACGCCGACCTGAAGTGGGAGACCACCACCACCTATAACGTCGGTCTCGACTACGGCTTTGCCGGCGGCCGCATCTACGGTACCATTGACGCCTACAAGCGCTTCACCAAGGACCTCCTCAACTACACCCCCGTGGCAGCCGGTGCCAACCTCACCAACTACCTCGATGCCAACATCGGCGACCTCGAGAACGAGGGCGTCGAGGTGGAGGTCAACTTCATCCCCGTCGAGACGCGCGACTGGAACTGGACCCTCGGCTTCAACGTGGCCTATAACAAGACCACCGTCACCCGCCTGACCACCGACGACGAGCGCCCCGACTACTACGGCGTCACCACCGGCGGCATCAGCGGCGGCACGGGCAACACCATCCAGGTGCACCAGACCGGACAGTCGCCTTACAGCTTCTTCGTCTACCAGCAGGTCTATGACACCAACGGCAAGCCCATCGAGGGCATGTACGTGGACCGTAACAAGGACGGCAAGATCAACGATGCCGACAAGTACTGCTACAAGAAGGCTGCGCCCGACTTCACCTACGGCTTCAACACCAACCTCTCGTACAAGAACTGGACGCTGGCCGCCAGCGCACACGCCAACGTGGGCAACTACGTCTATAACAACATCGCCTCGAACGGCGACCTCCTCACCGACCTCGCCACCAACGGCTTCGTCAACAACCGCTACCGCACGGCCGAGGAGCACAACTTCACCAACTTTGCCCAGTACTTCAGCGACATGTACGTCCAGAACGCCTCGTTCCTGAAGCTCGACAATGTCACCCTGAGCTATCGCTTCAACTTCAAGGACCGTCACAGCCTCAGCCTCTTCGGCACGGTGCAGAACGTGGCCTGCCTGACCGCTTATCAGGGCATCGACCCCGAAATCTTCAGCGGCATCGACAACAACATGTACCCCCGTCCCCGCACCTATATGCTTGGTCTGAAGTATAATTTCTAATCGCTTAACGGAAATGACAACTATGAAAAAGAGTATATTTGCTATTCTGGGTGTAGGCGCAGCCATGGCCGTCAGCCTCAGCGCCTGCGTCGGCGACCTCAACGTCACGCCCATCGACGAGAATATCCAGCTGCCCGAGGATGTCCTGAACAACCAGGATGCCTTCAAGGCGCTGCTGGCCAAGTGCTACCAGGGCCTGTGCTGCTCGAGCTCGTTCGGCCCCGACGGCGGCCCCGACATCGACGGCGTCGATGGCGGCTACGGACAGTACATGCGCGCCATCGTCAACCTGCAGGAGGTCTCGACCGACGTCGTCGCCTGCTGCTGGAACGACGGCAACCTCTTCGACATCCACAACATGACGTGGAACAGTTCGAACGAGTTCGTCCTCTCGATGTACTACCGCATCTTCTACCAGATCGGACTCTGCAACGAGTTCATCCGTCAGAGCAAGGCCACGGCCATCGAAGGCTACACCGACCGTGACGCCTACATCGCCGAGGCCCGCGCCCTGCGCCTGCTCTCCTACTATCACGCCATCGACATGTTCGGCAACGTTCCCTTCACCACCGAGGAGAACAGCGTCGGCTCTACCGGCCCCGAGCAGATGATGCGCGCCGACCTCTTCAACTGGATGGTCACCGAGGCCCAGAGCCTGCTCGACGGCAGCGACCTCGCCGCCATCGGCCAGAACGAGTACGGCCGTGCCGACAAGGGCCTGGTGCAGATGATTCTCGCCAAGCTCTATCTGAACGCTGAGGTCTGGAAGGGCGAAGCCATGTACGACAAGTGTGCCGCGGCATGCGAGGAGATTATCAAGGCCTATCCCCTCCACGCCAGCTGGGCCGAGCTCTTCATGGCCGACAACCACCTCTGGACAAAGAACAAGACCTACGCCGGCGACGAGCTCATCTTCGTCGCCCCGCAGGACGGCCTGACGCTCCAGTCGTACGGCAGCACCAACTTCCTCGTCTTCGCCAGCACGTGGAGTGTGGCTGGCGACGACACCCGCACCATGGACGCCGCTGCCGACATGGGTATCTCGTCCGGTTGGTCGGGCCTGAGCCTGACGGGCACGTTCACCAGCAAGTTTGCCGACGACGACGCTCGCGCCACCTTCTTCAAGGGCGGCTTTGCCCAGTACATCGACCAGATCCGCGACGACGTGGGCGCTAGCAACGGCTGGAAGAGCCGTAAGTTCCGCAACGTCAACCACGACGGTAGCGCCGCCCAGGCAGCCGGCTTCGTCGATATCGACTTCCCCGTCTTCCGCAGCGCCGACGCCTACCTGATGTACGCCGAGTGTGCCGCCCGCGGCGGTGCCGACAAGACCAAGGGCCAGCAGTACCTCAACGCCGTGCGCACCCGTGCCGGCATGGGCGAGCTGCAGCTGACGCTCGACAACATCCTCGACGAGCGTGCCCGCGAGCTCTACCTCGAAGGCCACCGTCGTCAGGACCTCGTCCGCTTCGGCCTCTACACCAGCGGCGACTACCTCTGGGAGTTCAAGGGCGGCGAGCCCGCCGGAAAGGCCGTCGACGCCCACTTCAACCTCTACCCCCTCACCAGCGGCGACACCAACGCCAACGGCAACCTCAAACAGAACGAAGGGTATTGATAATGGACAATTGATAATTGATAATTAACAATTACTCGAATATGAAAAAGTATTTTTCTATAGCACTGATTGCCGTTGTGGGACTGTTTGCATGGTCCTGCTCGGACGACAATGTCGTCGCTGTCTTTAATCCCGACAGCGTCACCCCCCAGACGCTGGGCGACGTGACGGGCGTCACCCTCGCCCCCGATGGCGACCCCATCACCATCCCCTTCTCGGCCGTCGACTTCGGGCTCGACGTCCCCGCCTCCTACACCCTCTATGTAGCCAAGGCAGGCACGAATTTTGACCCGCAGCAGAAGGTGCCCGCTACCATCGACGCTTCAGCCGCCACCATCACCGTCAAGCAGCCCGACCTCAACACCGCCCTGCTCAACCTCGGCGCCTCGGCCGACGCTGACTTCCAGGCCGAGTTCCGCCTCGTTGCCAACGCCCTGACGGACAAGAACGCCGCCGTCGGCGTCACCGAAACGCTCTCCGCCGCCAAGGCCGCCACGTTCCGCGTCTATGAGGCCACCCTGCTCGACAAAGACGTCTATGAGATTGTCTATGTCCAGGGCGACTATGCCGGCTGGAACTTCGACAACTGCCAGTACCTCTATAACTACACGAAGGACGGCCACACCTTCAGCGGCGTGGTTGACCTCGCCGACAAGGCCGCTAACGGCATCAAGGTCACCGGCACCAACGACTGGGGCGACGCCACCGGCAACTGGGGCTTCGACGACGACAGCGGCGAGCAGACCGCCGAGGCCAGCAGCCTGCAGCTCAAGAACGGCTCCAACACCAACGTCACCGCCTACAGCAAGCGCTTCTACAACTTCTCGTTCGACAAGAACAGCCTCGTGCTCACCAAGCAATGGAGTGCCGACGCCATCTCCATCATCGGCGCCTTCAATGGCTGGGCCGACGAGGGTGAGATCGACATGCAGTACAACCCCGACTACGTCCGCTTCTACGCCGACGTCGATTTCGCCGAGGCCACCGAGTTCAAGTTCCGCGCCGACCACGGCTGGGACCTCAACTGGGGTGCCGACTGCGTGACCGGAGGCCCCAACATCGCCTGCGAGGCCGGCCAGTACCGCGTCTATCTCGACCTGAACAAGAACGAGATTAAGATCGACGCCAATATGTACGGCAAGGACGAGCCCCGTGCCGCGGTCGAACCCGAGCCCGAACCCGAGCCTGAGACCTACAAGGGCTGGGGCATCATCGGCAGCTTCAACGCCTGGGGCGGCGACGCCGCCATGACCGAGGCCGACGGCGTCTGGACAGGCTTCGTCACCCTCGAGGCCGATGCCGAGTGGAAGCTCCGCAAGGATGCCGCCTGGACGGAGAACGTCGGCGGCGTGTTCGTCGCCCTTGGCGAGCCCTTCGAGGCTGTCGTCGGTGGCGATAACATCAAGATTGGCCAGGCTGGCTTCTTCAAGGTGGTCTATGACACCGCTGCCGGCACCATCACCATCTCCGACGGCAACGTCTGGTCACTCATCGGCACGCTCAACGGCTCCAACTGGGACACCGACTACTTCTGCACGCTCACCGAAGGCAAGTGGGTCAGCCCCGAGTTCACCATCGAAGAGGGTCAGGAGTTCAAATTCCGCTTCAACATGGGCTGGGATGTCAACTACGGTGGCACGTTCGTCGCCCTGGGCGAGGCCTTTGAGGCCGTTGCCGGCGGTGACAACATTAAGCTGCCTGCCGGCCGCTACGTTGCTACGCTCGATGCCGAGGCCAAGACCATCACCGTGGTCAACGCCACCAAAACGTGGGGCGTCATCGGCGACTTCAACAGCTGGGGCGCCGACGAGGTGATGACCGAGGTGGCCCCCGGCATCTGGGTCAGCGACATGCTCACCCTCGCCGGCGGCTGGAAGGTACGCTTCGACGGCGGTTGGGATGTCAACTACGGCGGCACCACGCCCGCTCAGGTCGGACAGTTCGTCCAGGCCGTTCCCGGTGGCGACAACGTCGGCCTCGAAGGCACCTTCAAGGTCGTCCTCAACACCAATAACGGCACCCTCGGCACCCTCGGCTGGGGTCTCGTGGGCAGCATCGCCAGCCTCGGCTTCGGCTGGGGTGAGGACCTCCCCATGAACCTCGGCGCCGACGGCAAGTGGTACAGCATCCCCGTCGCCCTCACGCCCGACGACGCGTTCAAGATTCGTAAGAATGCCGGTTGGGACGAGAACTACGGCGGCATCTTTGCCGCTGCTGAGGAGCCATTTGCCGTAGAGCCTAACGGCGGCAATATCGCCGTGACAGCCGAAGGCACCTACATGGTCGTCTTCGACCCCGCAACAACCACCATCACCCTGACGAAGAGCTATTGGGGCACCGTCGGCGACTTCAACAGCTGGGGCGCCGACGACTACATGCTCTGTGGCGGCGACGGCAAGTGGTACAGCTTCAACCGCGCTTACACCGGCGGCTGGAAGCTCCGTCAGGCAGCTGACTGGGCAGTCAACGTAGGCGGCACGTTCGTTGAGACCGGCTCCGCTTTCGAGGTCACCCAGGACGGCCCCAACATCAACGTGGGCGACGTGACGGGCTTCGGCATTGTCTATGACACCGCCGCCAACACCATCACCGTCACCACCGATAAGGTGCTCTAAAGAAAAAACCTTAACAACGTATAAGAAAAGGGCGGGGACAAATCCCTGCCCTTTTCCGTCATTTTCGGGCGTTTGTATCTTCTTCGGGCTTAACGCAGCTCCCCACGTTCATTTTTGACTATCTCGCTGGAATTCCACGGGCTTGGTTTTACAGTTCCACGGGCGTGGAATTGAAGTTCCACGGGCGTGGAATTCCAATTTGCTCCTACTTTTTTTCCTGCTATGGCCTTCCGCTTAAGCCCCGACAGTTTAGTTAAGAGTTTTTCCCTTTTTCACGCCTTCATTTGCAACCGGGTTGCAAAAAACGGACATTCGAAGGGGTGGGGCGGAGGCTGTTTGACGAGAAATGCGTACCTTTGCCGCAGAAACAAAAAACGACTTGTCATAATGAACGAGATTTTCCATTTGATTAACGAGATGTCGCCCTACCTGTTGCTGGGCTTTCTGATTGCGGGACTGATGCACGCTTTCGTTCCCGGCAAGTACTATACGCGCTATTTGGCCAAGCCCACGTTCCGTTCGGTGCTCTATGCGGCGCTGTTCGGCGTGCCCCTGCCGCTCTGTTCGTGTGGCGTCATCCCCACCGCCATGTCGCTCCGCAAGGAGGGCGCCTCGAAGGGTGCCGTGGCGTCGTTCCTGATTGCCACACCGCAGACAGGCGTCGATTCCATCATCGCTACCTATTCGCTGATGGGGCTGCCCTTTGCCATCATCCGCCCCATAGTGGCCTTCATCACAGCCCTGTTCGGCGGCTCGCTGGTCAACCACGTAACAAAAAAGGAGAACCTCCCCCTTACCCCTTCTGAAGGAGGGGAGAGCCACCCCTGCTGCCATCATCATGAAGAGGAAGAGAAGGAAGAACACTGCTGCTGCCACCACGAACATTCATCAGATAGTCTGAAGTCTGAAGTCTGTCAGTCTGAAAAAGAAGCCCCCTGCCACTGCCACGAACATTCATCTGATAGTCTGAAGTCTGAAGCCTGTCAGACTGAAAAAGAAGCCCATTGCCACTGCCACCATGCCGAGGCGAAGGAAGGCATGACCTTCTGGCAGAAGATGGGCGTGGCGCTACGCTACGCGTTTGTCGATATGGTGGAGGACATCGGCAAATGGCTCGTCGTAGGCCTTGTCATTGCTGCCCTCATCACCGTGCTCGTGCCCGACTCGTTCTTCGCCGTCTTCAAGGACAACACGTGGCTCTCCATGCTGCTTGTGCTGGCCATAAGCATCCCCATGTACATTTGCGCTACGGGTTCCATACCCATCGCCGTTGCCCTGATGCTGAAGGGGCTGACGCCCGGCTCGGCGCTGGTGCTCCTCATGGCCGGCCCTGCAGCCAACATGGCCAGCATCCTCGTCATCCGTCACCGCCTCGGCACCAGGACGCTCGTCGCCTATCTGGTCAGCATCATCAGCGGTGCCGTCATCTTCGGAGCCGTCATCGACTACCTGCTCCCCCGCCACTGGTTCACCGAAGCCCTCGTCCAGATGGAGCATTGCACCGAGGCCGGCACGCCGTTCACGTGGGCATGTACCGCCTTTTTGGCCCTCCTGCTCCTCTATGCCCTCATCCAGCGCTTACGCCACCCTCATCATCATCACGACCATGAATAAATGTGACATCTCCGACGAACAAACCCTCGACAATGCCGGCGTCCGCGTCACGGCGGTGCGCCTGCTTGTCTGGCGGCAGGTGCGTCACGGCTTCAACGACGCCTTTTCACTGGCTGACCTAGAAGAGGCTCTGCCGACCATCGACCGCTCGACGCTGTTCCGCACCCTCATCACACTCTCCGAAGCCCATCTGCTACATGAGATTGACGACGGTACAGGCTCGCAGAAGTACTGCGTCTGCTCGTCGAACGAGGCTCACCATTTGGGCGACCACGTCCACCTGACCTGTCTTGTCTGCCACCGCACCTTCTGCCTGCCCCATGTCACCATTCCCCCCGTGCCGCTGCCCGAGGGCTTTGAACCCAAAGAGACAGAGTACGTCGTCAAGGGCATCTGCTCCGCCTGCCGCAGCCGGAATTAGGCTCCCCAAAATGGGAAAAAACAAAAAATTGCAAATAAATTTGCATTTTCGCTCGGCTCACCCTATCTTTAATCCCCTTTCGGGGCTTTTTGATAAGGGTCGCCTCGGAAAATTGCAAATAAATTTGCATTTTCGCTCGGCTCACCCTATCTTTGCCGAAGAAAAATCTTTAACGATAACGTGACGTTAACTCGTTAAACTTGAAACTTGAAACCCCAAAATCAGAGGACGTGTTCGTTAAACGTTAAACATTAAACCTTTTGAGAAAAGACTCTATGAAAATGAGAATCCTATGCATGATGCTTGCCATTGTGGGCGCGATGTCCGCTGTGCAAGCCGACGACTACCCTTACCTGGCATTCCAGACTGCCGACGGAACGGTGAAGGCCGTGTCCATCACGTCGCTCACCCTGACCTTCCAGAATGGTGCGCTGACGGCTACCAATGCCGACGGCAGCTACTCATTTGCCCTTGAGAACCTCGGCAAGATGTTCTTTACGACAGAGCCGACCGCTGTGCAACCCCTACCCGTGGAGGGCGGGGACGTGGAGGTCTTCTCCGTGACGGGCATTTCGTTGGGACGCTTTGCCAGCCTGCAGGCTGCTGAGGCACAGATGCCGCGCGGCATCTATGTGGTGAAGACGGACAGCGAGACCATCAAGCTGATGAAACGATGAGGCCGTTCTTTGTCATGGTGGCGCTGGCGGCCACTGTGGCTGCCCAGGCCCAGACGCTCTGTGTGGCTACGGGGGACGTGACCTATCAGTTCCCAGCAGCACAGACGGGTATGATGACCTTCGTCGACGGCACGTCGCTCACAATCCTTGGTAGAACGTTTGCAGCCAGCGACATCACGAAGGCTTATGTTGCCGAGACGCCCGTGACGGATAACGAGGTCACCATTGCCTACGACGGCTCGCGGGCGGCCGTCACCGTGGCGGGCAACGTGGCGCAGTACGTCTCGGTCAGCGTCAGCGGCGCTCACGTCGCCATCGAGCAGACAAATACCGACGCCATCGATGGTGACGAAATCACCTACGTGCTCAGTGGAACGTCAGCCGACGGCGAGCTCACCCTTGCCGGCGCCTACAAGTGTACGGTCCAGCTGGCGGGTTTGACGCTCACCAATCCCAGTGGCGCCGCCATCAACATCACCAACAAAAAGCGCATACGGCTGAGCGTGAAGAAGGACACCGAGAACACGCTGGCCGACGGGGCAGGGGGCTCGCAGAAAGCCTGCCTCTACAGCAAAGGGCAGCTGCAGCTGCAGGGCCACGGCACGCTCACCGTCAAGGCGGCTACGGCCCACGCCATCAAGAGCGGCGACTACATCACCGCCAGCAACCTGACGCTCAACGTCACGTCAGCCGTCGGAGACGGACTGAGCTGTAACCGCTATTTCCAGCTGATGAGCGGGTCGGTCACGATCAGCGGCACGGGCGACGATGGCATCCAGTGCGACCTCGACGGCGACACCTCGACCGGCGAGACCGCCGACCACGAGGACGAGGACAGCGGCAACGTCTATATCGACGACGGTACGCTGACCATCAGCGTCACCTCGGCAGCTACGAAGGGCATTAAGGCGGCCGGAGACCTGACTATCCGCGGCGGCATCGTGAACGTCACCACGTCTGGCAACGGCACCTACGACAGCGAAGAGAGGGATGCCAAGGGCAGCGCAGGGCTGAGTGCTGACGGCAACATGACCATCAGCGGAGGCACCCTCACGTTGGGTAACACCGGTACGGGCGGCAAGTGCATCAAGGCTGACGGTCTCCTCACCATTGCCGACGGCAACGTCACCGCCACCAACACCGCCTCGCAGTATCGCTACAGCAGCAGCTACACCGCTTCGGCCAAGGCCATCAAGGCCGGCACACGGACGCAGACAGGCGGCAGCGGACGCAACGCCACCTACAGCTACGCCGGAGGCATCGTCGTCACCGGCGGCACGGTCACCGCCTCGGCAACCTCACACGAGGCCATCGAAAGCAAGGGCACCATCGCCATCAGCGGCGGAACGGTCTATGCCACCAGCAGCGACGACGCCATCAACTCAGCCAGCGACTTCACTATCAGCGGTGGCTTCGTCATGGGCAACAGCACAGGCAACGACGGCCTCGATGCTAACGGCAACTGCTACATCAAGGGAGGCACCGTCTTCGCCGTCGCCGCTCGTCAGCCCGAGGTGGGCATCGACGCCAACACCGAAGGCGGCTACAAGCTCTACGTCACCGGCGGCACCATCGTCGCCATCGGCGGACTGGAAAACGGCAGTAGCCTCACACAGACGTGCTACTCCACCTCGTCATTCAGCAAGAACACCTGGTATGGCCTCTATAACGGCAGCACCTTGGCCTTGGCCTTCAAGGTGCCGTCGAACAGCAGCATGGGCACCCCGTTGGTGGTCTCCACGTCGGGTTCCACAACGCTCAAGAGCAGCATAACCACCTCCGGCGGCACAACAATCTGGAACGGTTTCGGCCAAGTGGATGGTTCCGTCAGCGGCGGCACAGCAGTCAGCCTCTCGTCCTACATCGGCGGTAACGGCGGTGGCGGCGGTGGCGGCGGTGGCGGATGGCGACCTGGCGGCGGATGGTAGTCCAGTCCTTTGCCGTAAAATTGTAGGAGAATAAAAAAATTTCAAGCGCTTGCTTTTGCAGTTCCAACTGCCTGGAATGAGAAAAGCAAGCGCTTGGAATTGGTGGAGAGGCAAAAAAAACGTGTTGTTCCGTTGCATAGAAAAAAAAATAGCCGTACCTTCGCAGCCATGAAAACGAACGTACTAAAACTTTGGCTCCTGTGGGCGCTGGTGGCGCTGTGGGGCTGCAAACCCGACGTCCCCTCGACGGACGGTGGTGGAAAAGAGAACAACGAACAGCAGACCGAGGCTCCGACGACGGTCGACATCGGTTCGGCGGGCATCACCTACCAGCTGCTGGTGTACAGCTTTGCCGACTCGGACGGCGACGGCGTGGGCGACTTCAAGGGCATCCAGAGCAAGCTGGACTACCTTGCCGGCATGGGTGTCAAGGCCCTCTGGCTCTCACCCGCTCACCCCTCCAGCTCCTACCATGCCTACGACGTGAACGACTATTATGCCCTCAACCCCCTCTATGCCGTGGGGCAGAAGACGTCCGAGAAGGCAGAGGCAGACTTCAAGGAGCTGCTGGCTGAAGCCCATAAGAAGGGTATGGTCATCTACATGGACTACGTGCTGAACCACAGCGGAAAAGACAATGCATGGTTCCAAGACGCCGTGGCTAATCCCCAGAGCCCCTATCGCGACTATTATTTCTTCAGCTCTAATCCCTCGGGCGACTACAAATCGTTCCCCATGCTGACGGGCACCACCTACAAAGCCGCCGAATGGAAGCAGGTGACGGGCGGCTCGCCCAAGCTGACCATCAGCCAGACCACCGAAAGCGTCACGAACGGCGCCGACAGCTGGAACCTGTACATGTGGCAGGACGGCGCGGGGGACAAGAGCGTGAAGTTCGTCCGGAGGAACGACGGCAGCTATTACCTGGTGATGGACATCAACGGCCGTTGGGGCCTGCTGGTGCGCAAGTATCCCAACTGGAACGCCGGCTCGAAGTTCGGCGCTAAGACGGGAAATGCGACTCTTCAGGCGGGTAAGCCCCTGGAGCTGGTGGCCGACGGCGCCGACATCTTCTTCACCGGCAACGGCCGCTACAAGATTGAACTCACCGACGTCTCCACCGAGACGCTCTATTACATGGGCTGTTTCAGCGACTGGATGCCCGACCTGAACTATGGCGACGTCTCGGTGGCTGAGAACAACGCCTGCTTCAAAAGCCTGGCGGCATCGGCCGACAAATGGATTAACATGGGCGTGGACGGCTTCCGCCTGGATGCCGTGAAGCACATCTGCGGCGGCATCGCCTCATACAGTATCTCGTCGAACCTGACGCTTCTGAAGAAGTGGTACGACCATTGCAACGCTACCTACAAGGCAGCCGGACACAGCGGCAACATCTTCATGGTGGCTGAGGCCTGGGACGGACACGACACGGAGAAACAGTACTACAAGAGCCTTACCTCGTGCTTCGAGTTTGATTTCGGCTACAAGTTGCGCGACGTCATCAAGAGCGGGAACGCCACGGGCTTTGCCGCCACCGTAGGCCGCTATGTGACCGACCATACCGCCCAGCGCGCCGATGCCGTGACCTCGTTCTTCCTGAGCAACCACGACCAGAACCGCTTCGCCACCGAGATAGGCAAGAATCTGGAGAAGCAGAAGCTGGCTGCTGCCGTGCTGCTGACCATACCTGGCAAACCGTTCATCTATCAGGGTGAGGAGCTGGGCTACTGGGGCTCGAAGGATGGTGGCGACGAATACGTCCGCACTCCCATCCTCTGGGATAAAGCCGGAAAACAATGTGCCCGGAATGGCATTAATAACAAGGTGGACAACGCCATGCTCACCGCCGACATCTCTGTGGAGGCTCAGCAGGCCAACAACGCCTCCATCCTGAATGTCTATAAGAAGTTCGGTACGGCCAGGAATGCCTCTAAAGCCCTCCGGGAAGGCACCATCAAGGAGGTCAAGTCCAGCGATGGCGCTGTGGCCCTCTGGGAAATGAGCGGCGACGGCGAGAAGGTGCTTGTGGCGCATAACTTCAGGGGAAGCACGGTGACGGTTCCCCTCTCGGGCTACTCCACAGAGAACGTGCTGGTTGCCAACGGCTCCATCAGCAAATCCAGCAATGGGATTACCATGGGGGCATATTCTTCAGTAGTCTATAAACAGTAAGGCGATGCGACAGTTGTTTTTTTCGGCCTTGACGTTCCTTTGTTGCGCGTGCGCTTCGGGCAATCCGGAGACGTCGGATATTCAGGAGACGCTGGATACGCTGGATACACCGGCTGACACCTCGGTTGCCGTCGTGACGGCATTTGCCAAAGGTGCCGACATCAGCTGGGTGACGGAGATGGAGGCCAAGGGATATACGTTCTACAACGCAGCCGGCGAGGAGCGCGAGTGCACGGCGCTGATGAAGGAGCTGGGATTCAATGCTGTCCGCTATCGCGTATGGGTCAACCCCAAAGAGGGGTACAGCAGCGCCCGTGACGTCCTCGTGAAGGCACAGCGTGCACAGGCGCTTGGCATGGACATCATGATAGACTTCCACTACAGCGACTCGTGGGCCGACCCGGGCAAGCAGACCATTCCTGCTGCATGGGCGGGCTATGACCTCACGCAGATGACTGAGGCTGTCGCCCGACACACCCGTGAAACCCTTCAGCTGCTGAAGGACAGCGGTATAGCCGTCAAGTGGGTGCAGGTGGGCAACGAGGTCAACACCGGTATGCTTTGGGAGGTGGGCCGAGTCAGTAACGGCAACAAGGGTGCCGACTTCATACGTCTGCTGGGCGCCGGTTACGACGCCGTCAAGTCCGTCTATCCCGAGGCGCTTGTCATCCTCCACCACAGTAACGGCCACAAGTACGACGAGAACCAGTGGTTCTACGACCTGATGAAGCAGGGCGGGGCGAAGTACGATGTCATAGGGCTGTCGCTCTATCCCTCGTACTGGGAGAATGGCGGCTACCCCGACTGGAAGCCCGCTACGCAAGCTTTCGTCAAGAACCTGACGCTGCTGCACGAACGCTATGACCGCCCCGTCATCCTCGTCGAGGTCGGCATGCCCGCTGCCCAGCCCGAGACGGCGAAGGAGATGCTCTCCTACGTGTTCGGGAATACGTCGGGGCTTGATTTCTTCGGCGGCATCTTCTACTGGGAACCCGAGAGCGAGAGGTCGCGCACGGGCTATGACTACGGCGCCTTCTCAGGCGGTAAGCCCACCGCGGCTCTCGATGTTTTTAAGTAAGGTGGGGCAAGCCGGGCAGGTTCTGCCTGTGGATGGAAGTTTTGTTTTTTCAATTATTTATAAGCTCATCATTCTAAATTCTAATAATTGTCATGAAAAAAGTCTATTACATTTTCCTTGTCCTTGTTGCCCTGCTAGCCTCGTGCAAGGGCCAGAAGAAAGCAACCGCCCTCGAAACCTACCAGCCCGACTGGCATCGCGGCGTTGTCTATGAGATGAACGTCCGCCAGTACACCCCCGAGGGGACCTTCGATGCAGCTCGCAAGCACCTGCCCCGTCTGCACGAGATGGGTGTCGATATCGTGTGGCTCATGCCCATCCACCCCATCGGCGAGAAGGGACGTAAGGGTACGCTCGGCAGCTACTATGCCCCGCGCAACTACAAAGAAGTGAACCCCGAGTTCGGCACCATGGCCGACTTCGATGCCTTCCTTGCCGATGCCCATAAGCTGGGCATGCACGTCATCATCGACTGGGTGGCCAACCACACGTCGCCCGATGCCGTCTGGATTAGCGACCACCTGAAAGAGTGGTATCTGCTCGACGAAAAGGGCAACCCCGTCGTGCAGTACGACTGGACAGACATCGCCCCTCTCGACTGGCAGAACTGTCCGGCCGACATGTGCGCAGCCATGGAAGACGCCATGCGCTTCTGGCTTGAGCGCGGCGTCGATGGCTTCCGTTGCGACGTGGCCCATCAGATTCCCGTCTCGTTCTGGAAACCGATGTACGAGCGTTTCCGCAAGGACTTTCCCGACACCTATTACCTGGCCGAGGGCGAGAATCCGGCGCTCCATCAGGCCTTTGACGCATCGTACGCCTGGGAACTCCACCACCTGATGAACGATGTCGCCCAGGGCCGGAAGGCCGCCAAGGTGCTGGCGAAATATGTGCTGAAGGATGACTCAATCGCCAAGACCGTACCCGGCAACTACTGGCGCCTTACCTTTACCAGCAACCACGACGAGAACAGCTGGTCGGGCACAGAGATGGAGCGTATGGGCGACTGCCATCGGCTGATGGCCATGCTCACGTTCCTTCTTCCCCACAGCCAGCCCCTCATCTATACGGGCCAGGAAGTGGGCTTCGACCACCGCTTCGCCTTCTTTGAGAAGGACGAGAGCCCCAACTGGACGGCAAACGAATATACCGATTTCTACACGTTCCTCTCCGAACTACGTCATACCCATCCCGCGTTGGCTCCCGAGGCCTCGTTCGAGCTGATTCCGCAGGTGGGCGACAGCTGCCTGGCCTTCCGCCGCATCGCCGGGACGGACACCGTCAGCGTCTTCGCCAACCTGTCGCATAGCATCGTGACGTTCGAAGGCGACGAAATACCGCCTTCGCAGGCCGTTATCGGGCTCTGATGTCCTCTTTTTGGCTGAAGATAGTTATAAAAGTTGAAAACGTTTGGCTGTTCTTGTAAAAAGAACTACCTTTGCGGCCGATTTACGAAGTAAGGATAACAAATCACCAGAGAACATACCAGCTATGGCATTGAACGAGCTAACGGCCGTGTCGCCCATCGACGGGCGATACAGGAACAAGACCGAACAACTGGGCCGCTACTTTTCGGAGTACGCCCTCATTCGCTATCGCGTCCGCGTGGAATGTGCCTATTTCGAGGCGCTGATGCACCTTCTCTACCCCGGGCGGTCGTTCGATGTCAGCCCCATCTGGCAGCAGTTCTCCGAGGATGATGCGCGGCGGGTGAAGGCTTTTGAGGCCGTCACCAACCACGACGTCAAGGCCGTGGAGTACTTCATCAAGGAGGAGTTTGACAAACGTCCCGAATGGGTGCCCTATAAGGAGTTCATCCACTTTGGCCTTACGTCGCAGGACATCAACAACACCTCCGTGCCGCTCTCCGTGAAAGAGGCCTTGGCCGAGGTCTATTATCCCCTGTTGGAGAAGCTGATAGCCCAGCTCGACACTTATGCTGATGAGTGGAAGGATGTGCCTATGCTTGCCCGTACGCACGGACAGCCGGCATCTCCTACACGGCTGGGTAAGGAGGTGAAGGTGTTCGCCTATCGCTTGCAGCAGCAGCTGGCTGTGCTGAAGGCGTTGCCCATCACCGCCAAGTTCGGCGGAGCCACGGGTAACTTCAACGCCCATCATGTGGCCTATCCCGATGTGGACTGGGTGACCTTCGCCAACCGGTTCGTCGGCGAGACGCTGGGCCTCGAGCGCGAACAGTTCACCACCCAGATTTCCAACTACGACTTCCTCGGCGCCATCTTCGATGCCATGAAGCGCATCAACACCATCATGATTGACATGAACCGCGACTTCTGGCAGTATATCTCGATGGACTACTTCAAGCAGCAGATCAAGGCTGGCGAGGTGGGCTCGAGCGCCATGCCCCACAAGGTGAACCCGATTGATTTCGAGAATGCCGAAGGCAATCTGGGCATGGCCAACGCCATCCTGCAGCACCTGTCCACCAAGCTGCCCGTATCGCGCCTTCAGCGCGACCTCACGGACTCGACCGTGCTGCGCAACGTGGGCGTCCCCTTCGGCCACATCGTCATCGCCCTGCAGAGCTCGCTCAAGGGGCTTCGCAAACTGATTCTGAACGACGAGGCTATCCGCCGCGACCTCGACGGACAATGGAACGTGGTGGCCGAGGCTGTGCAGACCATCCTGCGCCGCGAAGGCTATCCCCATCCCTACGAAACCCTCAAAGCCCTGACCCGTACCAACAGCCGAGTGACGGAAGCGTCGATGCATGCGTTCATCGATACGCTCGAGGTTCCTGAAGCCGTGAAGGCTGAACTCCGCCGCATCACCCCCTCTAATTACACGGGAGTCTGACTTTTCACCGTTCATATCTCAAGGCCGTGAGGCCCCTATTAATAATAAGGTATAATTTTTTAAACAAACAACAATGGCAACAGAAGAAGAAAAGACCTTCATTGAAAACGCATCCAATGCTCCAGAAGGCACCACAGGGAGCGAGCAGCCTGCCCGTCGTCCCCGTTTCACCCGTCCTGCTGACGAAGAGCGTCAGCCCCGTCCCCGTTTCACCCGCGAAGGAGGAGCTCCCCGCTACCAGAAGGTAGAGCGTCCCCATCGTCCCTATCAGCCCCGCTACAACGCCCAGGGCGACGAGCAGCAGGGAAGCGGCGATTACGCCCCCCGCTACAGCCGCGAGCGCTACTATGGTAGCGACAACCGTGGCGAAGGCCGTCCCCAGCGCTATTACGGTAACGACAACCGTGGCGACAGCCAGCGTCCCTATCAGGGCGAGCCGCGTCCCTATCGCGAGCGTCGCCCTTACGGCGAAGGCCAGCCGCGTCCTTACGACCGTCCCCAGCGTCCCTATCAGCCCCGCTATAACAACCGCGAGGAATACGCCTCCCGCCCCCAGCGTCCCTATCAGCCCCGTTACGAGCAGGGCAACAGCTGGGAAGGCCAGCCCGAAGAGGGTGCCCGCATGCCTCGCCGCCCCTATGCAGGCGACGGCTATCGTCCCCAAGGCAACCCCAAGGGGCCGAAGAAGTTCAAGTATAGCGAGAAGTACAACAAGAAGAAGCAGATCCAGTATCGCGAAGAGTTCGTCGATCCCAACGAACCCATCCGCCTGAACAAGTACCTGGCCAACGCCGGTGTCTGCTCGCGCCGCGAGGCCGACGAGTTCATGACGGCCGGTGTGGTGACCGTCAACGGACAGGTTGTCACCGAGCTCGGCACGAAGGTGAAGCGCGGCGACGAAGTCCGCTTCCACGATCAGCTCGTCAGCATCGAGCGTAAGATCTACATCCTGCTCAACAAGCCCAAGGACTGCGTCACCACCGTCGACGACCCGCAGGAGCGCAAGACCGTCATGGACTACGTCAAGGGCGCCTGTAAGGAGCGCATCTATCCCGTCGGCCGCCTCGACCGTAACACGACCGGTGTGCTGCTGCTCACCAACGACGGCGAGATGGCCTCCAAACTCACCCATCCCAGCTTTATGAAGAAGAAGGTCTATCATGCCCGTCTTGACAAGGCCATCCCTGCCGAGGATCTCGAGAAGCTGCTGAACGGCATTGAGCTCGAGGACGGCGTCATCCGCTGCGATGCTGTCAGCTACACCCAGACCGATACCGACCACACGCAGGTGGGACTTGAGATACACTCCGGCCGCAACCGCATCGTCCGCCGCATGTTCGAAGCCCTTGGCTATCACGTCGTCCGTCTCGACCGCACGCAGTTTGCCGGCCTCACGAAGAAAAACCTGCGCCGCGGCGACTGGCGCTTCCTCACCGAGAAGGAAGTGGGCATGCTGCGCATGGGAGCCTACGAATAATGGATAATTGATTATTGGCAATTGATAATTTATAATTGGCAATGAAACGAACGAAGATAAACGACCTGCTGAAGGCGCCCGCCTTCGGTACCATAGTCAACGTGAAAGGCTGGGTGCGCACGCGCCGCGGCAATAAGAATGTCGGCTTCATCGCCCTCAACGACGGTTCCACCATCAACAACATCCAAATTGTTGTCGATATGGCCCGTTTTGACGAGGAACAGCTGAAGGACGTCACCACCGGCGCCTGCCTCAGCGTCGACGGCGAGCTGGTCGAGAGCGTCGGCAGCGGACAGGCCGCCGAGATTCAGGCACGCCAGATAGAGGTGCTGGGCAAGTGCGACAACACCTATCCCTTGCAGAAGAAAGGCCACTCGATGGAGTTCCTTCGCGAGGTGGCCCACCTGCGTCCTCGCACCAATACGTTCGGCGCCGTCTTCCGCATCCGCCACAACATGGCCATGGCCATCCACACCTTCTTCCACCAGAAGGGCTTCTACTATTTCCACACGCCCCTTATTACCGCCAGCGACTGCGAAGGCGCCGGACAGATGTTCCAGGTGACGACCATGAACCTCTACGACCTGAAGAAGAACGAGGATGGCAGCATCGACTACTCGAAGGACTTCTTTGGCCGTCAGACCAGCCTCACGGTCAGCGGCCAGCTCGAAGGCGAGCTTGCTGCCACGGCTCTCGGCGCCATCTACACCTTCGGCCCCACTTTCCGCGCCGAGAACAGCAACACTCCGCGCCACTTGGCCGAGTTCTGGATGATTGAGCCGGAGATGGCTTTCTACGACATCGATGACCTCACCGCCCTCGAGGAGGAGTTTATCAAATACTGCGTCACTTGGGCTTTGGAGCACTGCAAGGACGACCTCCAGTTCCTCAACAACATGATCGACAAGGGGCTGTTGGAGCGTCTGAACAGCGTGGTGAACACCGACTTTGTCCGCCTGCCCTATACCGAGGGTATCCGCATCCTCGAGGAGGCTGAGAAGAACGGCCATAAGTTCGAGTTCCCAGTCTATTGGGGTGTCGACCTTGCCTCCGAGCATGAGCGTTACCTGGTCGAGGAACACTTCAAGAAGCCCGTCATCATGATTGACTATCCCAAGGAGATCAAAGCTTTCTACATGAAACAGAACGACGACGGAAAGACTGTGCAGGGCACCGATGTGCTCTTCCCGCAGATTGGCGAGATTATCGGTGGCTCGGTGCGTGAGGAGAGTTATGACAAGCTGATGAACCGCATCAACGAGCTCAATATCCCCATGAAGGACATGTGGTGGTATCTCGACACCCGCCGCTATGGCACCTGCCCGCACGCCGGCTTCGGCCTCGGCTTCGAGCGCCTGATGCTCTTCGTCACCGGCATGGCCAACATCCGCGACGTCATCCCCTTCCCCCGCACCCCGAAGACCGCCGAGTTCTAATCGACGCAAAACTGCGCACTCCGCTGTGCAAATAATACAAAAAACTGCGCACTCAAATGCGCAGTTTTGATTTATATATGTTTTTTTCTGAAAAGATTATTCTGCGTATTCTATTGTCAGTACCACAGTACCGTCATAGAAGGCGATTCTGGTTGGATATCCATCGCTATCGTAAGCATAATTGGCATAGTTGACGGAAGGTCCTGGTTCCTGTCCAATTTTTGCAATCAGGTTTTTGCTGAAAAACAGAATATCACGAAAAGACCATAAGAAGTCACGCAAGCCGATGGGTCCCATATGAGGATTGGGAAAGAATCGTTCACAACCCATCCAGATTCGACAAAATGGATTGGGATGACTATTATATGTGAAAAAATAACCAGTATTGGTTTCATTTGCCACATTTTCTCCATCCCAAACAAAATGATTGTCAACGTCACCAGACCCACCATGGGAATTCTCATAAGAGTACCCGGTAGGTCTGCCTTGTGAGTCATGTCTCAAATTGAATGTCGCTGTATGGGGACCCTGTGGTGTCTGAAATTGCACTTCCTGCCTGACTAATAAGTCTGCGTCATAATAATAGTTCCAAGAAGCCTTCTCTTCGTCACTACTGTCATAAAATTTGCTTATGGAGACTTTACCGTTGGAGTATTCATATTCAATCTTACCCACATAACCAGTATCCGATTCCAGTCGATGTGCTACCAAATTATCCCCAGACCAAACAAATTCAACAACATTTCCATTGTCACGAGTAACTTTATGAACTTTTTTCAAGGGGTTGTTCAATTTCAAACCATTCCGTCTTGCTCTTGTTTCAACACAGTCGATAGACGAAACCCTGTCCGTATTCGACAGCATCGC
>JAILEU010000067.1 GCA_024697785.1 Bacteroidaceae bacterium
TATTTTCTTTATCATTTACGGATGTTTTTTATTGCCAATTATCCATTACCAATTACCAACTATCTATTATTTAAAAAGGTGTGGGACAAATTCCCTGAGGCAGCGGCGCCATGTCAAGAACTCGTGGGCTGTGCCGGGCGATTCGTACGTGTCGAACTTGATGCCGCTTCCTTCGAGGGCCTTGATGTCGGACGGGCCGAAATCGCCTTCCCCTCCATAACCGATGAAGAAATAGTGTATCTTGCTGTTAAACTCGTCGGGGCGCGACAGGATGCCGCCGAAATCCTCTTTCAGGTTCTGCAGCAGCAGGGCTCCGCTGAAGTCGCCGATGTAAGAGAACATGTCGATATGGCTGGTCACAATTTCCATAGTCTGACGGCCACCCCACGACAGCCCCGCCATCGCCCGATGGTCGCGGTCGGCCTTCGTGCGGAAGGTTTTATCTATCATCGGTATCAGGTCGTTAATCATGACGCCGTAGAACGTCCGTCCGTAGTCGGCGAACCCCGCGAAGGGGTTGGGATCTCCGGGCTTGGCGACGGGGCGGTTGATGTCGCCGCTCTCCATGACGACGATCATCGGGACGCACTCTCTGGCGCCGATCAGGTTGTCCATGATGTTATGCATCAGCCCTGCACGTGTCCAGCTGGTCTCGTCCTCGCTCATGCCGTGCTGAAGATAGAGCACGGGGTATCGCTTCCGGCCTTTCGTTTCATACTCCGCCGGGGTATAGACCAACGCCCTTCGCCACTCCTGGGTCGACGTGGCGTAATACTGTACGCTGCGGACCTGTCCCTTTGCCACGCCGCGCTGGGGACGATAATAGTTGCCCTCGTCGCCCTCGGCTATCTCGATGGCGCTGACGGGGTGGTTGGTGAAGTAAGCGTACGTAGAGGGGTCGGGAACCGAGGCACCGTCGATGACCAGCGAATAGTAATGCAGGCCCACGGGCAGGGGCACGGTTCTCCCCGTCCAGACGCCGAGGGCGTCTTTTTTAAGATCCAGGGGCTCGATGCCCGCCACCGCCACCTGCACGCGATGAGCGTCGGGGGCTGTCACCTTGAAATACGCCTGGTGGCGGGCGTCGTAACGCGGAAAGTCACTTTCAGGGACACAGGTCGGCGACCGCCAGGTGCTGTCGGGCAGACCGTCGGCCTGAGCAGGAAGCATGCAGGGCTGGGCCAATGCCAGCACAACGATGAGAAGTCTTTTCATAATCATTTCCTTTTTTGGGGGTTGTTACGGATTTCGGGGGCAAAGGTACAACTTTCCAAGCAAACCGACTCGACTGTTTTTTCACGAAAGTGGACGGATTGTTCAATTTTCGTTTAACGTTTAACGTTTAAGGTTTAAGGTAATGGGGGTTTAACGTTTAACGTTTAATGTTTAACGAACACGTCCTCTGATAACTTCGTTAATGAAGAATGAAGTTGTTTGCTTTTTTGGAGTTCAGGAGTTCAGGAGTTACAAGGAGTTCAGACGATACCTTTGTATACAGGTTTTCGTCAGTAAAACTTTTTTTGGAGTTCAGGAGTTCAGGAGTTACAAGGAGTTCAGACGATACCTTTGTATGCAGGTTTTCGTCAGTAAAACTATTGTCTGAACTCCTGAACCGATGGAGCAGCGAGAGCAGAGTCAAACTGGTTTGAACTCTGCCGAGTCGCGACAGAGGAAGAGCGAAGCTCAACTCCAGAACTCCAGAACTCCTAAATCCCAACTTTTTATTTTTCATTTTTTTTTTCATTTTTCATTCTTATGGAATGATTTTCGAGAGTTTCGACAGCAGTTCGGTAGCGGTAATCTGGGTGTAGTTGGCGAGGTTGGTGCGCGTGGTCCAGTCTTTGTTGTCGAGCGTGATGCCCGTGAAGGTGAGTCGTGCTGAGACCTTTTTGCCGCCAGCCTCCGCGGAGGCGTTGAGCAACGAGGGATAGCGGGTGTCGCCTACCAGCTGATAGCCAGAATAGCTCCAGTCGGAGATGAAATTGCCGAACTGCAGGCGCGTCTTTTGCAGACGGGTGATGTCGGCGTCGGCCCAGAAGCGGCAGGCAAGGCTCTTCTGGTCCTTGGGTTGGATGAGCAGCTGCGTCCCTGTGGGCTCGATGACGAACTTGTCCAGCTGCGTGGCGACGTTTTTCTGGCCGGGGATGAAGAGTTCGTTCCACAGCAACGACTCGACGAGCGAGAAGTTGACGTACGAGCTGCCGATGAGTGGCAGTTCGGCGTAGCTCACTTTGGCGTACTGCTTGTTCAGGCGGTCGATGATCCAGACGGCGCCGGGTGTCATCTCCACGCGTGCCACCTCAATCATGCCCAGGGCGGTGAAGGCCATCTGAATACACTCGCCGCGGCGCATGCGCAGATTGCCTTTGACGGGCAGCGTCTTGTCGCCGTAGTTGGCTTCGACCGCCATGCGCAGCGAGAGGTCGGTGTGGTTCGACAATGGCTGGGCAATGGCGCTGAGGGGTGTCGTGCGCCGCACCATAGCCGGCGCGTGGCGGGCATCGTCGCTGCCGGCTGTCTCGCGCACCGTGCCGCAGCCGACGAACAGCGTCAGCAGGGCGAGCGTGACGAGCGCCCCCGAGAGGGTGTGGGTTACTTTATCCATTTTCTGAGTCTGATTTTCTTTTTCAGTTTATTCTCGGCCAGGCGTTCCTCGGCGGTGGGCTTGGTGGATGTTTTCCGGCGTTCGTCCTGCTGGCGCTGCAACGCCTGCTGCCAATAGTCGAGGGCTTCGTCCACGAGGCCACACTTGAAGTAGATGTCGCCCGCATGTTCGAGCAGCACGTGGCTCTGCGTGGTGTCGGCCTTGAGGGCCTGGTCAATGTAGCGTCGGGCCTCTTCGAATCGCTCTTTCTGGAAGAGAATCCAGGCGTAGGTGTCGAGATAGGTGCCGTTTGCAGGTTCACGGGTGATGGTGGTGCGGCTCATCTCCTCGGCGCGGTCTAGGTCGCGGCTCTCGAGCGAGAGGTTGTAGGCGTAGTTGTTGAGGACGGAGATGTTGGCGGGGTTATAGACCAGGGCAGAGTCGTAGGCGGCGTAGCCTTTCGCATCCTCGTCGGACGAGAAGTAGAGGTCGCCCAGCATGGCGTAGAGCTCGGTGCAGAGTCCCGTGTCGCTTTCCTCGCCGATGTGCGAGACGCCTTCGAGGCAGTAGCTGATGGCGCGCTGGTCGTCGCCGTCGCGCAGGGCGGTGATGACGAGGTAGTAGTAGGCGTAGAGCTCGTCGGGATAGTAGGCGAGGAGGGCGCGGCTACGCTCGCGCACCTCGTCGGTGTCGTTATGCTCGACGGCATAGTAGAGCAGCTGCTTGAGGGCATCGACGTTGTCGGGCTCGACGGCAAGGATGGCGTTCAGGACAGGGATGATGAGCGAGTCGGGCTTGTGTGCCTGGATGTAGTAGGCGGCGCAGGCCTTGGGGAGGGCGATGGAGGTCTGCGGCTGGGCAAGGATGCGGTTGAAGAGGTCGGTGACGGCCAGCGTGTCGTGGCGGGCTTCCAGCTGGGCGATGAGCTGCGAGGTGAGCTGGATGCGGCGGTCGTCGGGCAGATGGCCATAGACGACGAGCGAGTCAACGATGGCGTAGGCACGTGCCGGCTGTCCGCTCTTGTCGTGCCAGTTGGCAATGCCGAGGTGAGCCTGGTCATTGTCGGGCTCGACGGCGAGGACGGACTCGTAGGCGCGGCGCGCCTCGTCGAGCTTGTCGTAGTTGAGGCAGACGTCGCCCAGCAGCAGGCGGTAGCGCAGGTCGTCGGGATGGGCGGCTGCCATCTCCTCGATGGAGCGGAAGGCCGCCTCGCTGTCCTTCTTCAGCCAGTAGGTGCGGAATTTCTCCATCTCGATCTCCTCTGACGAGCCGAAGCGCTCCTCCATGCGGCTGAGGGCGTCGATCTCCTTGTCGTACTGCTCGGTGGCTTGATAGAGGCTGACGAGGACGGGCAGCAGTTCGGCTGCGCGGCGGGGGAAGCGCTGTTCCATGTCCTCATAGATGACGACGGCCTTGTTGAGCTCCTGGTTGTTGTAGTAGGCTTCGGCCAGGCTCTGCTGGTACCAGAAGTTGGTGGGGTCGCCCGCCGCGGCCTGCTGCATCAGGCGGAGGGCCTTCTCCTTGTCGCCCATGGCGGAGTGGTAGGCCGACAGCTCGTAGAGCGCCGAGGGCGCCGTGGGGCAGAGGGCGAGGCAATGCTGCAGGAGGTCGAAGGCCACGTCGTAGTTCTCCTGCTGACGTTGGTTGACGGCTTCGAGGTAGTAGTAGTCGTAGCGCCGCTGCTCTTCGTCGGAGAGGAGGGGAGCGGTGCCCGATGATGCTGCCTTGCGCGCCGTGCTGCAGCCGGCCAGCGCGAGGAGGAGAAGGGCCATCACAACGAGCAGCCCCTTCCCTGTCGGGATGGGCCCCTCTGCGGCGCACCGCCCATGGGCGGTGCGTGCTGAAGAAGGATGGCGCCCGTCTGTTGTCATGGCTTCTCTGTTTTAATTCCTAATTTCTAATTCCTAATTCCTACTTTTCATACGCCCGTGTGGCCGAATCCGCCAGCGCCGCGCTCGGTGTCGGTGAGGACGTCAACTTCCTCCCACTTCACCTGTTCGTGGCTGGCGATAATCATCTGGGCGATGCGCTCTCCGTCTTCTATGACGAAATCGTCGGCCGAAAGATTAACGAGGATGACGCAGATTTCGCCCCTGTAGTCGGCGTCGATGGTGCCGGGGGCGTTGAGGACGGTGATGCCGCGTTTGATGGCGAGTCCGCTGCGGGGTCGCACCTGCGCCTCGTAGCCTGCGGGCAGGGCGATGTAAAGCCCCGTGGGAACCAGACAGCGCTGCAGGGGACGCAGCGTGACGGGCTCGTCGAGGTTTGCCCTCAGGTCCATGCCCGCCGAGAGCGGCGTGGCATAAGAGGGAAGGGCATGCTTGGACTTGTTGATAATCGGAATGTTCAAGAATTTTTCGTTTAACGTTTAACGTTTAATGTTTAACGACCATGCGGCAGGAGATGAAAGAAATAAGAGTTAAGAAAAATGTCCCGCATGCAGAGTAGCCTCATTTGCAGCGCTTTTTTCTTAACTCTTAACTAACGTTATGTCCCTAATGGCCGGACTTAGAGATAGGGATTGAGTTTCTTCCAGTCAGCGACGGGAGGAACGATGCCGAGCTCAACAATCTCGTCGCGCATCTTGCAGAGGTGGGCGTAAGAAGCGTCGAGGGCTGCCATCTCGTCGGCTGTGCCCTTGACCTCGCTGTAGTGGACACCTGTGGCGTCGATGACGGTGGGCATGGCCATCATGACGTTCTTGTACTTTTCGTTGTTGACGTAGGTGCCGGCGGGTAGGGTGAAGGGTTCGCCGCCCATGGCAGCCTCAATCATCTTGACGGCGTTGTAGGCCGGGCTCTGGAACGAGCTGCGACCGCGCAGCTTGATGATGTTGCTGCCGCCCTGGATGGTGCGCTGCTTGATGTCGGCGAACTTCTCGGCTGAGAGGTTCATCTCTGCGAGTGGCTTGCCGTCGATCTTCACCTGCGAGGCGAAAACGGCCATCTGCTCGCCGTGACCGCCGTAGGTGTGGGCGCCGGTGACCTTGCATTGCTGCACGCCGAACTCCTGGGCGAGGGCTTCCTGCAGACGGGTGCTGTCGAGGGCAGCGAGCGAG
The DNA here is from genome assembly GCA_024697785.1 of Bacteroidaceae bacterium. GTDB lineage: Bacteria > Bacteroidota > Bacteroidia > Bacteroidales > Bacteroidaceae > UBA1189. Next base: position 5,643 of record JAILEU010000067.1, read on the forward strand.
GTGAGCTGCTCGGGCTTCAGGCCGGAGTGGATGAGGGCCGTGAGGGCGGTGACGTCAGCGGGGTTGAAGATGACGACCACGTGCTTCACGTCGGGGCAGTACTGGTGGATGAAGTCGCCGAACTCGGCAGCAATCTTGCAGTTGCCCTTCAGCAGATCCTCGCGCGTCATGCCCTCCTTACGGGGAGCGCCGCCGGACGAGACGATGTACTTGGCGTCCTTGAAGGCGACGGCGGGGTCGGTGGTCCAGGTGACGTTGGCACCGTCGAAACCGCAATGGTAGATTTCCTCGGCAACGCCGTGAACGCCCTGTTCGAAGATGTCGTAGAGGCATACGTTTGGCGTAAGACCGAGCATCAGAGCTGTCTGAGCCATGTTGGAACCAATCATACCGCCTGCGCCGACGATAGTGAGCTTTTCTTCTGTTAAGAATTTCATGGGAATACTGTATTTTTAAGGGTTAAAAACTATTCTCTTTTCCGTTGGGGTGCAAAGATAGTCATTACCTGCCAACCTGCCAACGTTTTTTCGGGAAAAATTATGTGTTCATTCCGTCAAAATCTACTTTTAGCCGTTTGGCTACCCACTGGAGCACCTGCTGTCGTTCGTCCTCGGCAGCCTGATCGAGCGAGTTGAAGCAGCCGAAGAGGGCTTTCGAGCGGCTGAATTCGCGTGCTTTACGCTCCACGTACCGCCCACCGGCATGGGGTTTGTAATAAAAGACATTCTTGTGCGAGGAGATGACAAGGCATCGCCCTTCGCGCTCCTCCTCAAGATAGAACAGTTCCTGGGGATTGAACTGTGAGGGGTGGCGGAAGCGCTGGACAATGTTGATGCGCAGCACATCGGGGTGAGCCGTGAAGTAGTGCTCGAAGAAGCTGCGGCGGACGGGCAGCGGCGTGTGGAGGAGAAAGAGGAAACGCACGGAGCGGTAAGTGCCATCAAGTCTGCTTGAATGGCCGAGTCGTGACGGACGAAGGCGAAGCCAAGGTCGGCGCGGCGAGGTGAAACGTAGCGTGTTCACGAGCAGGGACTTGAACCCCATCGGCTTGTGGCCCTCGCGGCGGGGCTTCAGCGCATGAAGCAGGCGGGCAAGGGCGGTGCTGTACCAGCGGGCATAGCAGCAGGTGGCTTCGCCGACAAAAAAGTCATCAGGGCTGACGGGCGCGAGGAGGACGACGTCGTCGTTGAAGTAGATGTAGCGTTCGCTTAGCCCGGGGATGCGCCAGAGCAGGCTCTCGATGGAGTTGGAGTTGAACGTGGGCAGGCAGTCGTCGTGTCCTTCGAAGATGATGCTATGGTCCACCACTTCGTAGGGGATGTAGCCCTCGGGGAAGTTGTGGCGGAGGAAGTCGTCGAGGTGCGGGGGCACCTGATGGTCGGTGACGAGGAAGATGCGGCGGATGAAGGGGGCGAAGCGGTTGATGGAGGCTAAGCAGTAATAGACCTCGCCAACGGAGTTGTAGCGCGTGGCACCGGCGATGTCGTCGTGACGGTCTTCGCCGCCCTGCAGATAGCGGTTTCGTTTGGCCAGCCATGCGGGGTCGTGGCCATCCACCCAGAGGACGACGGCGTCGATGGCTTCGTGAGTGGACGATGGGCTGTTTGCGGTTTGGTCGGGCATAGGCGGTGGGGGGGTTATACGAGCGAGCGAAAGCGTTCGGGGATTTCGACAACCCATTTCTGCCTGAGCATGGTGGGCTTGTTCCAGGCGTAGGGCTGGCGGAAGATTTGCTGCAGGCGTCGGGCGCGGCTGGTGGTCTGCTTCCACCCCCGGGGGGTGGCGTGGGTGATGATGTGGATGGTGCGAGCGCGGCGACGGAGATGGGCTTCCCAGCCGTCGGCGATGCGCTCATCGTCGGCGAAACGGGCGCGAAGCCGGTCGTAATCAACACAGCCGAAGTGGAAGAGGTAGAGGCCGTCGGCGATATGGAAGTTATGACGCCGTACCCGATGGAAGCCCGAGCCCCAGCGGACGGGGCGGGCGAGGACGGAGGCTTTGCTGTAACGGTCGGAGAGCAGGGCATAGCGGCGCTGGCTGAGGAAGGGGAGGGCGTCGCGAAGAGGAGCTTCCGCCTTCAGGTGCTGCCCGACGTCGATGCCCAGGGCTGAGAGCGAGGTGGCGACGGGCTGGCGGCTTAGATAAGCGGGCAGGGTGAGATGGAGCTCAGGGTCAACGATGAGGAATTCGTCCACGTCGGTGCCGAGGACAAGGTCGTAGCCGTTCGCAAACAGCCGCGCGGCCTCGGCAGAGAGGAAGTCGATGCGCCGGCGGTCGGCGGTGTGTACATCGCCTTCGAGATGGGGTACAGCCGTCAGGTGGACGGCAGCGGGGAGAGGCGTCAGCAGTTGCTGGTCGGTGCCGTCGAGAAAGACGTAGAGGTTTTCCATCCCCAGCTGGTTGCCGTAGTAGTCCACCCAGCGATGCAGGAAAAACTCGTCGTTCCGCGCCATCGTGAGGGCGCAGGTGCGCTTCGTGGTTGTCAGGGGTGAGGGGTTCATGCCGTTGGTGCTACATGGGGTCGACATCGAAATAGACATTTATGCCAGAGAGCTCGGACAGGCTGCTCATGGCTGCAACGATGCCGCGCAGAAATTCGCGTGCCTTGCGTGTGGGGAATGAGGGTTCGAGCTTGAGCATGACCTTACGGATGAAAAGTCCGCCGATGCGTCCGACGGGGGGAGCCTCGGGGCCGAGGACGCATGTGCCGAAGGGCTCGCTTAGGCGGCTGAGCAGACGGGTGGCGGCTTCGTTGAGGCGCTGTTCGTCGCGACAGCGCAGGTAGATATAGATGAGGCGTGTGAAGGGGGGGTAGCGGAACGCGCGCCGTTCGTCCATCTGCGAACGGTAGAGCCCTTCATAGTCGTAGCGTCTCACCTGTCCGATGACGGGGATGTCGGTGGAGCGTGTCTGAAGGATGACGAGTCCCTGGCGGTCGCGGCGTCCTGAGCGCCCTGCCACCTGCGCCATGAGCTGGTAGGCACGTTCGTGGCTGCGGAAGTCGGGGTAGTTGAGCATGGTGTCGGCATTCATGATGCCCACCACGCTGACGTGGGCGAAGTCGAGTCCCTTGGACACCATCTGCGTGCCGATGAGGATGTCGGTATTGCCGCGGGTGAAGTCGCTGAGGATGCGTTCGTACGCCGAGCGGGAACGGGTGGTGTCGAGGTCCATGCGGTCGATGCGTGCTTCAGGGATGAGGCTGTGCAGTTCCTCCTCGATGCGCTCGGTGCCGAGGCCGATGAAGCGAAGGCGCTGCTCGCCGCAGGCGGGGCAGGAGGGGGGCAGGTGGTAGGCGTTGCCGCAGTAGTGGCAGGCAAGCAAATTGTACCGCCGGTGATAGGTGAGCGAGACGTCGCATCGTTCGCAGCGGGGCACCCATCCGCAGGCGGGGCACTCCATGAGGGGGGCATAGCCGCGTCTGTTCTGGAAGAGGATGGCCTGCTCGCCGCGGCCGAGGGCGTCGCGTATGGCGCCGAGTAGCTGCGGGGAGAAGGCACCGCTCATGCGATGCTTGCGGCGCAGCTCGGCGGTGTCAATGACTTCGATGGCAGGCATCTGGACCGACTGCCAGCGTTCGCCCAGCGTGACCAGTCCGTATTTGCCCGTCCGGGCGTTGTAGTAGCTTTCGAAAGAGGGGGTTGCAGTGCCGAGAAGCACCTTGGCGCTAAACTGCCGTGCCAGCACGATGGCCACGTTGCGGGCGTGGTAGCGGGGGGCGGGGTCCTGCTGCTTGTAGGTGTTCTCGTGCTCCTCATCGACGATGACCAGCCCGAGGCGGCTGAAGGGGAGGAAGACGGACGAGCGGACGCCGAGGATGACGTCGTAGGGCTCGGCCGAGAGCTGTTTCTGCCATATCTCGACGCGCTCCTCGTCGGAGAACTTCGAGTGATAGACGCCTACGCGCCCGCCGAACGCCCGCCGCAGCCTGCTCTCCATCTGCGACGTGAGGGCTATCTCCGGCATCAGATACAGGGCCTGCTTGCCGGCACGGATGGCCTCGTCGATAAGGTGGATGTAGATTTCCGTCTTGCCGCTCGAGGTGACGCCGTGGAGCAGGCAGACGTCGTGCGTCAGCCAGGCATCGTGGATCTGGCCGCGGCACGTCTGTTGTATCGGCGACAGTTCCGACAACATTCCTGCTTGATGGCCGGCGTTTCCAAGGCGGCTGACCTCAGCTTCGTATTGTTCAAGTATGCCTTTTGAGAGTAGGGCATGCAGGTGTGCCAACGTCAGCCCCGACTGTTCCAACAGGTTGTGGCGCGTGACTTCGGTGTTGCACAGGCCGTCGGCATATTCGGCATATTGCAGGTATTTGAGCAGAAGCTCCTGTTGCTTGGGAGCCCGCTTCAGGTCGTCGCAGGCGGAGGTGAGGGCGGCCTCGTTCGAGGGCGAGCGGTAGGCCTCGGTCAGCCGGATGCGCAGCTCGGTGCGGGGGCGATAGTGCTGGCGGAGGGTGTCGCTCTCAATCTTGAAGCCGGCAGGGAGGGCGGCCTTCATGACGTCGCCCTCGGTGCACAGATAGTATTCGGCTATCCATTGCCACAACGCCAGCTGCGAGGGCAGGATGATGGGCTCGGGGTCGGAGACCTCGATGACCTCCCTGAGCTTCGCACGGTCAACCTTTCCTCCATTCTTCTGCTTCTCCTCGTGCGCATCTCCTTCTCCATTGTCCTGTTGGGCGGTTTGTTCGCTGTATATGGCCGTGACGATGCCCGTATAGTGGCGCTTGGCGCCGAAGGGAACCACCACACGGCTGCCCGTCTGCACACAGCTGGCCAGACGGTCGGGCAGTATATAGCTAAACTTCCCCTCTAAAGGGAGGGGAAGCAGGATATCGACAAGGATGGTCGGAGTGTTCAGGGGAATAACCTGATTCGTCTAAATCAGAACAGATAGGCAACGGAGAGCTGCAGGGTGCCGGCCTTCACCTTGGCGGTGATGTCATCGACCGTCTTGTTGGCATTTTCGTGGGCAGCGTTGTACTTTGTCTTCAGCTCGTTGTACTGCTCAGAAAGGGTCTTGCTGGTGCTGACAGCGCCCTCTTCGGCCTCGATTTCCTGAATCTCGCTCTTGCTCAGCGCCACTACCTCGGCGGTGTTGCCCCAGGGGATGTTGTAGTTGACGCCCACCTGCAGGTGCCTGAGCAGGGTGAGGCCTGCGCCGACGTTGATGCTGAGGGCGCTCTTGTTGACGGCGTAGGCGACGATGCCCTCTTCCTTGCTGCCGGTGACGAAGTTGAGGTTATCGCCGATGTTGAAGTCGAATTCAGGACCGGCGGCGATGAAGATCTTGGCCAGGTTGCCCAGTCCGAAGCCCCAGCGGAGGTTGACGGGGATGAGGACGCTGTTGAGCTTATAGCTCTCGTCGGTGCTGACGGCCATGCCCTTCTGGCTGTAGAGGGCGGCAACGTCGAAGCCGAGGCCGGCAAAGGGGATGTCCATCTCGATCTTCGGGCCGACGAAGAAACCCGTGTAGGTGTCCTTGTTCATGAAATCGTCTTTCGTCATGGTTGTCAATCCCTTGACGTCGTTGTTCACGAGGTTGAGACCGCCCTTGATGCCGAAGGCAAACTGTGCATCGGCGGGGGTGACGAAAAGAATGGCCAGTGCCATTGCGGCAGCGAATGTAATCTTTTTCATAATTGTGATGTTGTTAAAGTTATTCGGTGGCAAAGGTATAACATCCGTTCTTGAAAAGCAAGCAAACGGACATTTTTTTGCTTTTTCCTGTCGTAATACGTCTGCAGCCACGTGCTCAGAGCCATGTCCTCACGGCGATGCGTCCGATGAGGAACAGCAGCACGCCGCTGTAGATGAGTTTCAGTCCGGTGGTCAGCAGAAAGGCGATGAAGGAGATGAAGGCCACTTTCAGCGCCCGTCCGGTGGAGGCGTTGCCGAGGATTTCGCCGACGAAGGCTCCGACGAACGGCCCTACGATGAGGCCGACGGGCGGGAAGCAGAACATGCCGACGAGCATGCCGATGAAGCATCCCCGTGTGCCCCATTTGCTGCCGCCCATGCGGCTCGTCAGCCAGGTGGAACCGAAGTTATCGAGCAGCGACACCACCACCAGGACAATGCCCCACACCACCACCGACGTCAGGCTCACCGCCGCTGCCTCGCCGTCCACCGCCACCTCTTTCCCGGCGAAATAGACCAGCAGCCAGCCTACCCACGACAGCGTGGGACCGGGCAGCACGGGCAGCACCGACCCTATCAGCCCCACCAGCGCCAGCACGAGGGCAATAATCAGAAAGGCTGTAGTCATACGCTCCGGTCGGCTTCTATCAGTTGCAACAGTCTGTCAACAGCCTCGGCCTCGGGGATGTTTTTCTCGACGCACTCCTTGCCGCGATAGAGGCTTACCTTGCCTCGGGCGGCACCCACGTAGCCATAGTCGGCGTCGGCCATCTCGCCAGGGCCGTTGACGATGCAGCCCATGATGGCAATCTTCACCCCGCCGCCCAGATGGGATGTGGCGTCCTTGATGCGGCGGATGGTGTCCTGCAGGTTATAGAGCGTCCGTCCGCAGCCCGGGCACGAGATGTACTCCGTTCGTGTGAACCTGACGCGAGCGGCTTGCAGGATGGCCTCCTGTGTGGACGCTATCTGTTCGGCCGTGATGGGGCTGCCCTCGCCCACGGTGAGCCGCAGGTCCTTAGCCTTCCCGTCGATGAGCAGGGCTCCGGCGTCCATCGCGGCCTTCAGCTGGAAGTCCTCGAGCGACGTCTCGTCATAGTGCAGCGCCAGCACCCCGTCGCGGATGCCCTCCCCCGCGAGGGCACGCACACGGGCACTCTCGGCAGCATAGTCCACCAGCTTCCGGGCGACGGGAATCTCGGCTTCAGGCTCCTCAGAGAGGCTCACGCGGATGGTGTCGCCGAGACCTTCGCCCAGCAGGGCGCCGATGCCGACGGCACTCCTGATGCGTCCGTCCTCGCCCTCGCCGGCTTCCGTCACGCCGAGGTGAAGGGGGAAGGCCATGTGCTCGGCCTCCATCTGCTGCACCAGCAGCCGCACCGTCCGCACCATCACCACCGTGTTGCTGGCTTTGATGGAGAGCACGACGTCCGTGAACCCTTCGTCCACACACACCCTGAGAAACTCCATGCACGACTCCACCATTCCCTCGGGCGTATCGCCGTAGCGGCTCATGATGCGGTCGCTGAGGCTGCCGTGGTTCACGCCGATGCGGATGGCCGTGTGGTGAGCCTTGCAGATGGAGAGGAAGGGCACGAGGCGGTCGCGTATTTTCTGCACCTCGGCGGCGTACTCGGCGTCGGTGTATTCGATGCGCTTGAAGGTGCGCGCGGTGTCCACATAGTTGCCCGGGTTGATGCGCACCTTCTCGACCAGCTGTGCTGCCACGTCCGCCACGCGGGGATTGAAATGGACGTCGGCCACGAGCGGCGTGTCGATGCCTTCGGCTCGCAAGGCGGCGCGGATGTTGCGCAGGTTCTCGGCTTCACGTACCCCCTGCGTGGTGAGGCGCACATACTCGCCTCCTGCGGCGATGATGCGTTTTGCCTGGGCTACGCACGCCTCTGTGTCGTCGGTGGGCGTGGTTGTCATAGACTGTATGCGGATGGGGTTGTCGCCGCCGAGCGGCACTCCGCCGATGTGGACGACCGCCGAGCGGCGCCTGTGATAATAAGGTGTGGACATGGGTGGGGACTCAGTTACATTTGTATTCGTAGTTCACTTCGCGCAAGTCGGCGTTGGCCTTCTCGATTTTCTTCTTCAGCCCTTCCTTGAAGTCGGCATAGCGGGCTGCGAGGTCGCTGTCGGCGAGGGCCAGCATCTGCACGGCGAGGATGGCTGCGTTTTGTGCGGCGTTGATGCCAACGGTGGCGACGGGTATGCCCGGCGGCATCTGCACGATGGCGAGCAGGGCATCCACGCCCTCCAGCGTGCTCTTGATGGGTACGCCGATGACGGGTACGGTGGTGCCGGCGGCGATGACGCCCGGCAGGTGGGCAGCCATACCGGCAGCGGCGATGATGACCTTGATGCCGCGTCCCTGCGCCTCGCGGGCAAACGTGGCGACAGCCTCGGGCGTACGATGGGCCGAAAGGGCGTTGATTTCAAACGGCACGTGCATGTCGTTAAGGAATGAGGCCGCTTTCTCCATAACGGGCAGGTCGGATGTGCTGCCCATGATGATGCTTACGATTGGAACCATATTTCAGTTATTAGTGATGAATGATTTATTATTTTGGGGAGTTCAGGAGTTCTGGAGTTCAGGAGTTGCAGACCAATGTTCTGTATGCAGATTTCCTTCACTATTGTCTGAACTCCTGAACTCCTGCACTCCTGTATTCCTGATTATTTTTATTTGTGCCGAAGGCGCGAAGTGCTGCTACGGGGATGCCGAGCTTGTCGCGGTATTTGGCTACGGTGCGGCGGGCAACGTTGAAGCCTTGTGCCGTCAGCAGGGCGGCCAGACGGTCGTCCGTGAGGGGGGCGGATTTGTCTTCGCCGTCGATGAGTGTCTTCAGCGCCTTCAGCACGTCGTTCAGGTTGATGTACGATTCCGCCTCGTCGCCACCCACTTTCACCCGCTTGTTCGAGAAGAAATACTTCAGCGGAAAGATGCCGAAGCGCGTCTGCACATACTTGGTGTTGCTGACGCGCGAGACGGTTGAGATGTCATAGCCCGAGCGGTCGGCTACGTCTTGCAGGATCATGGGCTTCAGCATACCCTCGTCGCCCGTCTGGAAGAAGTCGTGCTGCAGGGCGACGATGGTGCGCATGACGGCGTTCAGCGTCTGTTCGCGCTGTCGCACGGCCTGGATGAAGCCCTGCGCATTTTCTATCTTCTGTTGCAGGAATCGTGCCGCCTCTTTCTGTGCCGGCGTACCGTTCTGCGACTGTGCAGCCAGCATCGAGCGGAACTCGCTGCTCACGTGCAGCGTGGGCAGTCCCGCATTGTTGAGCACCGGTACCGTCTCGTCGCCCTCCTGGTCCATGATGAAGTCGGGCACCAGCTGCTGCATGCCCCTGCCCACCATCTCGCTTAGGGCGCTGCCCGGGCGGGGGTTCAGGTGTGTCAGTTCGGTCAGGGCCCGGTCGGCGATGTCCGTCCCGACGCCCAGCGTGTCGGCGATGCGGTCCCACCGCTTGGCGGCGAAGTCGTCGAAACATTCCGTCAGTATGCGCCGCGCCACCTCCTCGACTTCTGGAGTTGTCGTCGTGCTGTCTTGCATCTGCCAGTCTGTTAGTCTGCCAGTCTGCCAGTCTGTTAGTCTGCCAGTCTGATAGTCTTGATTTTGACCTTCCCTCCTGTCTAACTGGAGCAGCAGACACTCTTGCAGGTTTCGGGCGCCGACGCCGGCGGGGTCGAACTGCTGAATGTGGTGCAGCACGTGCTCCACCTCGTCGGCTGTGGTGTCGATGTCGGCCTTGAACGCCAGCACCTCCACAATCTCGTCGATGCTCTTGCGCAGCCAGCCGTCGTCGTCCAGCGACCCTATCAGGAACAGCCCGATGGCCTGCTCTTTTTCGCTCAGCGGCTGCTCGCCCAGCTGTTCCTTCAGCAGGTCGAAGAACGAGGTGCCTGCGTCGATGGGAATCTCGTCGCGTCCGGCATTTCCTCCGCCGGACGTCTGGTAGTCCGACGAGCCGTCGTCGTCGTCATATTCCCCCTCGCGGTCAGCCTGCGAGCCCATGCTTTCGCCGCCCAGCTCGTCTGTGATGTCGCTGTCGGCCCGGTCGTCGTCGGCCCGGTCGTCGTCCGTGTCTGGACGGTCATCGGGCAGCCCCTCCTCCAGCGCAGGGTTGTCGAGGACTTCGGCTCGCACGCGATCCTCCATCTCCTGCGTCGAAAGCTGCAGCAGGTTCACCACCAGCATCTGCTGAGCTGACAGCCGTTGCTGCTGCGTCAGCAACTCCTGCTGCTGTTCTATCTGCGTATTGTGATTGTCAGCCATTTCATTTTAGTTCAAAGTTCACAATTCATAGTTGAAGATTGGTTTAACGTTTAATGTTTAACGACCATGCGGCAGGAGGTGAATTTTATTTTTAGACTTTCAGACTTTTAGACTAACAGACTATCAGATGAATGTTTCGTGGACGGCGCAGTTGCAGGGCTTTTATCTGTCAGTCTGATAGTCTGATAGTCTGTCAGTCTTGAACCGTCGTGTTCGTTAAACCTTAATCGTTAAACGTTAAACCTTAAACGTTAAACCCCAACCGTTCACCGTCTCACGGTTTTCACCTTGTACTCACAATGGGCCTTACCGGCAAGCAAGGCGTTCAGCTTGCCCTTGTTCATCTGCCGGCGGAGGGGCGATATGCGGTCGATGAACATACGTCCGTCCAGATGGTCGAACTCATGC
>JAILEU010000071.1 GCA_024697785.1 Bacteroidaceae bacterium
CTCTTCGATGGTGGTGAGTCCGCCCACGGCATTGCCCTGCGAGAAGCTGTCGTGTCCCATCTTCTTGTAGTAGACGTCGGCCTTGTGTATGCAGTCGTAGAGTTGCTTGCCGACCTCAGGTGTGGCTCCACGCTGTCTGAGTAGGGTTTCGCAGCCAATCAGTTCACCGGGTTCCTCAAATATACAGGTGGCTCCTGCATCAACCAGGGTGTCAAAACATTGTCCTACCGTAGGATTGGCTGTGATACCGCTGCAGGCATCCGAGCCTCCGCATACGGTGCCGATGCAGAGGTCTGACCAATGCAGTTCCACACATGACACATCCTGTACCCTGGGCGTCATCGTGTGTATCGCCTCGACACCCTTTTGGATGGAGGCTCGAGTGCCGCCCTCCTCCTGGATGACGATGAGTGCACCCTCGCGTCCGCTCTGCTTTACACATTGCAGCAACTGGTCTCTCAAGAAGTTCTCGCAGCCCAATGAGACAATCACTACACCTCCCACGTTGGGATGCGTGCAGAGCCGTTCCATGATGAATTGGGCATAGGCATTGGGCGCACAGCCTTCGAAGCCTATCAAATGTACAGGCATCTCGCTGGTGTCAGTCTGTCGTGCAATCTGCTCAGCCACATGATGGGCACATTCCACGAGGTAGGTCACAACGATCACGTTGCGTATGCCTTTCCTGCCGTCTTTTCTTAGGTATCCCTTCATGTCTTTCCCTCCACTCTAAACTCTAAACTCTAAACTCTCCACTCTAAACTCTCCACTCTAAACTCTAACCCATAACCCCTAACCTCTAACCTCTAACCCCTAACCTCTAACCCCTAACCTCTAACCCTAACCTCTAACCCCTAATCCTCGTGGAAGGATTGAGCTATTCTTTGCGGGTGCAGGCAAGGGTGAACAGCGAGATTTGGATGTCCGGAACGGCATGACTCAGCGTGTCGATGCATGACATGAGCGTGGCGCCTGTGGTGGTGACATCGTCAACAAGCAGGATGGTCTTCCCTGCCAGACTCTCCGGATGGCGGAGGGCGAAGATGCCCTGTACGTTCTGCCATCGTTCATCGCGGTTCATGGTGGTCTGCGTCTTATTGTCCTTCCGGCGAATCAGGCATCCGACATCGACGGGTAGGCCGGTGACGTTGGAGATGCCACGGGCAATCCATTCGCTCTGATTGTAGCCACGATGGCGCTTCCTCCTCGCGGAGAGGGGTACAGGCAGGATGACGTCTATGGCATTGAAGAAGCCCGATGGCAGCAACTCATCGGCAGCCATACGCGCCAAGCGGCGGATGATGTCAGGACGATCGCCGTATTTCGCCTCGGTGATGAGACGAGAGTAGGCGTTTTGGCGCTCATAATATATGTAAGAGGTGGCATGACGGACAGCGGGAGAGCCGATGAAGCGCTGGAGCATGGGGTTCAGGGCGGTGGGGGAGAACGTCGTCTTAGGCAGCTGCCGCTGACAGGGGGTGCAAATCAGCTCCTCGCCCTTCAGCAGCTTACGGCCGCATACGGTACAGCAGCGGGGAAACAGCAGCATCGCTATGTCTGTCAATATCTCCAGCTTCATACCGCGCATCGGTTTTCATCAGACATCATATCGTTTCATCACGCTTTGTCAGACATCATCAGACACTATAGACACTATAGGTACTATAGGCACTATAGGGACTATAGACACTATAGGGCATCATTGGGTGTCAGTCGGCGTCGGGCATGCTGAGTTCTTTCATGATGACTTCCATCTCGAAGCCTCGTCCGAGGGCGAAGCGGATGAGCTTGCCGTTGATTTCGTAGTCCGATGTGCCGCGGACGCTGGGCCGTTTGGCGCGGATGGCGTCGCGGAGTGCCTGACGATAGTCGTCGTCATCGATTTCTGTCAGGGCATCGGCGATGTCGGCGGCGGGAATCTGCTTAGCCCGGAGCCCCTGGGCAATCTTCACGCGTCCCCAGCCGCTAAAGCGGAACTTGTCGCGCACGAAGGCGTGGGCGTAGCGGTTGTTGTTGACATAACCCTCGCTGATGAGCTGGCGCAGTAGCCGCTGTCGCTCGTCGCCGGTAAGGTCGGTGGCATCGAGTTTCCGTTCGATGTCGGCGACGCAAAGCTCGGCCAGCGAGCAGCGTGACGCCAGCCGGCGGAGCATCTCGTCGTAGGTTGCTGCCATGACTGTTGTCGCTTAGAGGGCGTTGATGGCTTCGACAAGCTGGCTGACGGCGGACTCTTTCGTAGCCCAGCTGGTGCAGTAGCGGACGCAGCAGTGGTTGTCGTCGAGGCGCAGCCAGAAGTCGGAGAGGAAGTTTCGGTCGAGGGCCTGGCGCATGTCATTGGTGAGGATGGGGAACTGCTGGTTGGTGGGGCTATCGACGTAGAAGGGTATGCCCTTGGCGGCAAAGGCGTCGTGTATGCGCTGTGCCAGACGGTCGGCATGGGCTGCGAGGTCGAAGTAGAGGTTGTCGGTGAAGAGCGTCTCGAACTGTATGCCGAGCAGCCGTCCCTTGGCGAGCATGCCTCCGTGTTGCTTGATGGCATAGCGGAAGTCGCGCTTGAGGGCATCGGCGGTAATGACGACGGCCTCGCCGAAGAGAGCTCCCTGCTTGGTGCCGCCGATGTAGAAGACGTCGGCGAGGCGTGCGAGGTCGGGCAGGGTGACATCGGCGCGGGCTGACATCAGACCGTAGCCGAGGCGTGCGCCATCGACAAAAAGGGGAACACCCCACTGGCGGCAGACGTTGCTGATGGCAGTCAGCTCGGCTAGCGAATAGAGGGTGCCGAGTTCTGTCGGCAGGGAGATATAGACCATGCCGGGCTGCACCATGTGTTCGGCATTGACGTCGTCGCGATGGCCCTTGAGGGCGGCGGCCACCTGCTCAGCCGTAATCTTACCTTCGTTGGCGGGCAGGGCGAGGACCTTATGGCCGGTGTGTTCGACGGCACCGGTCTCGTGGACGTTGATGTGTCCGCTTTCGGCGCACACGACGCCCTGATGGGGACGGAGGGCTGAAGCGATGACGGTGGTGTTGGTCTGCGTGCCGCCGACAAGGAAGTGGACGTCAGCTGCTGGGGCCTGACAGGCTTCGCGTATCAGGTCACGGGCATGGGCGCAATACTCGTCCTCGCCATAGCCTGTGGTCTGCACCATGTTGGTCTCGGCAAGCCGTTCAAGGATGCGCGGATGGGCTCCTTCGTTGTAGTCACACTGGAAGTAAAACATGTTATTCTTCATTTTTCATTCTTCATACGTGGCTTCTCACTAATTATGATAAACTCTTCTCACTAATTATGATAAATTTAACCCATTGATTTAGGAGTTTCTTTCTTAACTCTTACCTCTTAATTCTTAACTAAAAATCGACTCTTATTTATCCCAATTTGTGGAAAAGTATATTTCTTGATTTCTAATTTCTCTGTGGTCGGCTTTCGCCATTTGCCAGTACTTCTACGGCACGTTGCACGACGGGGTCGGTGCGGTTGAGGAACTGCACATACTCGTCCATGCCCAGCATATTGTAGATGATGTTGCCGTATATGACGGTCTCGATGCGCTCGTCGGCTTCGGCACGTTCGGCGGCTGAGGGCTGACGGACCCCCTTGCGGTTGGCTGCGGCAAAGAAGCCTTCCTTGAGGGTGGTGGTCTTCAGGTAGCGCAGGAGCGTTTCCATGCTGGTGTACTGGGAGAGGGAGGCGCGGTTCCTGTCGGTATAGTTGAACGTATAGGTGCGGAACAGGCCGCTGCGCGAGAGGGCCATGTAGTAGTCGTTGTAGCCGACGGTGTCCTGGGGAACAAAGATGTCGGGCATGATGCCTCCGCCGCCAAAGACGGTACGTCCGCCGAGGGTGGTGAATGTCTCGGTGGTGTCCTGGCGGATGCTGTCGGACGAGAAGAACTCGCCGTGATCGTAGCGGGTGAGGATGTCGTGCAGGTAGTCCTCGTCGTCGCCGCTGCTATAGGGCTTTTGGATGCAGCGTCCGCTGGGGGTGTGATAGCGTGCCACGGTGAGGCGTACGGCAGAGCCGTCGGAGAATTCAAACGGCTGCTGGACAAGCCCCTTGCCGAAGGTGCGGCGTCCGACGATGGTGCCGCGGTCGTTGTCCTGAATGCCTCCGGCAAAAATCTCGCTGGCAGAGGCGCTCCTCTCGTTGGTGAGGACGACGATGGGAAGTTCCTTGCACGTGCCCGAGCCGTCGGCCTTATAGTCATGGCGGGGCGAGTGCTCGCCTTCGGTATAGACGATGGTCTGTCCCTTGGGCAGGAACTCGTTGAGCATCTGCATGGCAGCGCCCATGTAGCCGCCTGTGTTGTCGCGCAGGTCGATGATGATGCCCTCCATGCCGCTCTGGAGCAGCGAGGCGATGGCGAGCAGCGTCTCGGCGTAGGTGGTCTCGCCGAACTTGGTGATATAGAGGAATCCCCACTTGCCGTCGATGAGGTAGGAGGCCTCGACGCTCTTCACGGGTATGCTGCCTCGTACGATGGTGAAGGGTAGCAGCTCGGGCTCGTTGCCGCGGCGGACGCCGATGGTGACGGTGGTGCCGCTGGGGCCCTTGAGGTGCTTCATGGCCGACTCGTTGGTGAGCTTGGGCCCGACGAAGAGGCTGTCGTCGATGGTGACGATGCGGTCGCCGGGGAAGACGCCCACCTTCTCGGCCGGTCCGCCGTGGATGGTGTTGCTCACGTAGATGGTGTCGCTCTGGATGGTGAACTGAATGCCGATGCCGCTGAAGCTGCCCGCCAGCTCGCCGTTGGTCTCCTCGAGATCCTTGGCGGGGATATAGACCGAGTGCGGGTCGAGCTCGGCCAGCACCTTGGGCATGGCCTTTTCGATGAGGTCGTCGATGTTGACGTCGTCCACATAATTTCTCTCCACCAGCCGCAGCAGGCCGTCGATTTTGTCGGTTGTCTGCAGGTTCACCACCCGTGTGCACGAGCGGGTGAGGGTGGCGGCGAGATAGACGGTGAGGGCTGCAAGCACTATGGCCAGCGCCTTAGGCCAAAAAGATTTCATGTCGTGTTGTTTACGTTGTTGTTTTGTTTCAGTTGACTTTCACACTAATACCTATGACTGAACGCCTCGCTGGGGTGTGTCGTTACCACTTTGCAGTTGGGGCCGGGCGGGATTATTTACACTCGTCGATGGGCAGGTAGTCCACCTGGATGCCGGCACGCTTCAGCAGGTCGATGCCGTCGGTGAGACGGTAGAGCTCGCCATAGACCACACGGCGGATGCCCGACTGAATGATCAGCTTGGCACACTCGATGCAGGGCGAGGCGGTGACGAAGAGGGTGGCGCCGTCGCTGCTGTTGTGCGAGCGTGCTATCTTGGTGATGGCGTTGGCTTCGGCATGAAGCACGTAGGGCTTGGAGGCGCCGGCATCGTCCTCGCAGATGTTCTCAAAACCCGTGGGGGTACCGTTGTAGCCATCGGAGATGATCATTTTGTTCTTCACAATCAGGGCGCCCACCTTGCGGCGCTCGCAATAGCTGTTGCCGGCCCAGATGGAGGCCATCAGCATGTAACGTTTGTCGAATTTTTCCACTTTATATGATGTTATTGTTTTTTACTTCATTGGGGCGAGGAGGAGGTAATAGTGCTCGCCGGCATCGAAGAGCTGCAGATAGCTCGAGTCGCCCCGATACCAGGCTGTGGCACGGAGGTCCTTGTAGAATTTCTGCGAGTAGGGCGACAGGGCGTCGAGGCTGCCAGACGTCACCGTGAAGTCGCCGACGGAGAAGGTGCGCTCACGTCCGTCGGCACTCCACCTTCCGGTCAGGCTGCAGCCGGGCATGTCGAGCAGCACCACGCCGTCCGGCTGGAACGACAGCGTGTTCAGATGGTGAACGTCGTAGCCGGTCAGCTGGATGTCGAGCAGCGAACTGCGGTTGCTGTCCCAGTTGGGCGTGTAGCAGAAGCCAGTGAAACTCCATCCGTGGGGGGTGAAGATGTCGTCGATGTCGTCCGACGGATGGCACGCCCCCAGCAGGACAGCCAGCACCAGGCAGACTAGCCTCCCCCGTCCCCTCCTGAATGAGGGGAGACTGATTACTTCCGCTCGCCGCTCCCTTCCCTTTAGGGGACGGTTGGGGTGAGGCTTGTTCACTAATCTCTGTTCTCTGTTCACTTCATTCAATTATCAATTTTCAATTGTCAATTGCGCCGAAGGCGCTTGGATGCCGTCGCGCTGCAGGAGGGCGTCGATGGTGGGCTCCTGTCCGCGGAAGGCTCTGTAGAGGGTCATGGGGTGGTCGCTGTCGCCCTTGCTGAGCACCTCTTCGCGGAAGCGACGCGCCACGCGGGGGCTGATGACGCCGTCGGCAGCGAAGACGCTGAACGCATCGGCATCGAGCACCTCGGCCCACTTATAGCTGTAATAGCCTGCGGCATAGCCGCCCGACATGATGTGGCCGAACTGCACGCTCATGCATGTCTCGTCCAGCTCGGGCAGCAGACGGGTGGGGGAGAAGGCCTCTTTCTCGTAGCGGATGACGTCGCCCGTGAAGGGCTCGGTGCGCGTGTACCAGGCGAGGTCGAGCAGCCCGAAGCTCACCTGACGGATGCAGGCATAACCGGCGTTGAAGTTCTTGGCGCGGACCAGGCGGTCAATCAGCTCGTCGGGGATGGGCTCGCCCGTCTGGTAGTGGCGGGCAAACGTGTGGAGGAACGTCCCCGAGGTGCCGAAGTTCTCCATCAGCTGCGAGGGCAGCTCGACGAAATCCCACGCCACGTTGGGACTGCATTGCGACGGGTAGGTGGTGGCGGAGAAGATGCCGTGGAGGGCATGGCCGAACTCGTGCAGGAAGGTCTCCACCTCGTCGTAGGTCAGCAGCGCCGGCGTGTCGGCGGTGGGCTTGGTGAAGTTGGTGGTGATGGAGACGTGCGGGCGGCTGTCCGTGCCGTCGGGGTTGCGCCATTGCCCTTTGTAGTTGGTCATCCATGCCCCTGAGCCCTTGCTCTCGCGGGGGAAGAAGTCGGCATAGAGTATGGCCAGGAACGTGCCGTCGGCGTCCATCACCTCGAAGGCTTTCACGTCGGGGTGATAGACGGGAATCTCTCTGTTCTCCCTGAACGTTATGCCGTAGAGCGTGGTGGCCAGGCCGAAGATGCCGTCGATGACATTTTCCAGCTTGAAGTAGGGGCGCAGCTTCTCTTTGTCGAACTGATAGCGGGCCTTTCGGAGCCGCTCGGCATAGAAGGAGAAGTCCCAGGGCATCAGGCTGAACGCCTCGCCCTCGTTGTCGGCCGCCTGCTGGCAGACGGCTGCCACATCGCTTTGCGCGGCAGGCATATACGCCGCCAGCAGCTTGTCGTACATCTCGCTCACATGGGCGATGTCCTTCGCCATACGCTCCTCGAGGACATAGTCGGCATAGGTCGGATAGCCCAGCAGCTGCGCCAGCTCAAGCCGCAGGTTGACCATCTGCCTCACCACGTCCACGTTGCTCGTCTCGCCCTCGGTGGCCTGCGTGTTGTAGGCCATGTAGAGCTGCCGCCGCAGGTCGCGGTCGGGGCAGTAGGTCATGAAGGGCACGTAGCTGGGGGCGTGGAGGGTGAAGGTCCAGCCCGTCTCGCCCCTTGCGCCGGCCTCCTCGGCTGCTGCGGCCATAGCCGTCGGGGGCATGCCTTCGAGCTGCCTCTCGTCGGTGACGTGTAGGCTGAAGGCGTTGGTTGCCTTCAGATGGTTCTGGTTGAAACGCACCGTCAGCTGGGCAAGCTCGGCCGTGAGCTGGCGGAAACGCTGCTTGGCGTCGTCGTCGAGACCGGCTCCGCCCCGCACGAACGCGCGGTAGGTGTCGTCGAGCAGCCGCTGCTGCGCCTGTGTCAGACGCGTGCGGTCGGCCGTCTGATGAACGGCTTCGATGCGCCTGAAGAGGGCGTCGTTCAGGGTGACGTTGTTGCTGTGTTCGGTGAGGACAGGTGTCAGGCGCATCACCAGGTCCTGCATCTCGTCGCTGGTCTCCGCCTCGTTCAGATTCATCAACGCCGTGCTGACCTGCTCCAGCAGCTGTCCGCTGTAGTCGAGGGCTGCGATGGTGTTCTCAAACGTCGGGCTGTCGGCCTGGGCCGTGATGAGCGCTATCTCCTCGTCGTGTCTGCGTATGCCCTCCATGATGGCCGGCTCGTAGTGTTCAAGCCGGATGTCGGGGAAGGGCAGGGCACCGTGAGGCGCCGCAGAAGGGACGAGAAACGGGTTGTCGGATAGCGCGGACATGGGGTAAGACGATTATACCAATTAAAATCGCGCAAAATTAGTTATAATTTTCGAGAAAAAGAGCCATAGAAAATAAAAAAACGTGAATATCCGCAAAAACGCCCAGCCCTTCATTGCGCGGCCCGAAGAGGACGCGGGATTCTTTAGCGGATATTCACGTAAAAAAGGTTTTTTCGAAAAAATGGCCAACACCTACCTGAAGCCTTGCAATAAACTATCACATAACATGTTATCCCAGGTAGGTGTTTGCGAAACACCTACCTAACACCTACCTAACACCTACCTGACACCTACCTGACACCTACCTGACTTCTGCCATATCCGTTGCCTTTTGCTTGTTTCTGTAGGCTATTAGGAAGTGAACCAAAACCTACAAAACCTTTGTTTGTACTGCATGCTCCCAGCGAGCATTCGTCTGTAGGCTTCAGGCAAGCCCTGTTTATGCAAGCATAACCATTCCTTGCCTGAAAACTACAGACAGCCTACTGGTATCATCCAATGGCGCCCCGAAGGGGCATGGAGAACATAGCCCAGGGCAACGCCCTGGGTATAAACGGCAAAAGTAACTCTCGCCCTGAAAGGGCAAAAGCCTTTGATAATCATGCTTTTGCCCTTTCATGGCGTGGGATGATGTGTGCTTGAGTGTACCCAGGGCGTTGCCCTGGGCTGGGTTCTTTCGCCCTTTCAGGGCGCCATCGTAAATCCTCCCGTTCTCCGTTGTTGCCGATTTGCAATCCGCAACACATGAATAGGGGGATTTGTAATCCCCTCATCATCAGCCTTGCCTGTTTTTTAGGTAGGTGTCAGGTAGGTGTTAGGTAGGTGTTAGGTAGGTGTTTGACAAACACCTACCTAAGATAACGCTCTTTGCTACAGTTTGTTGCGGCGGTTTAGGTAGGTGTTGGC
>JAILEU010000082.1 GCA_024697785.1 Bacteroidaceae bacterium
ATAGACCATAGACCCCAAAAAAATAATAGTTATGGAAACAAAACAGACAGAGAACGACAACATCCAAGCTCAGCAGGACGGGCAGGAACAACAGGAGGAGCGGACGTACCGCTGCAACGACTGCGGGGGTGTCATCCACAAGCACGAGATTTTCTGCTCGAAATGCGGCAAGCTGCTGGATAGGTATGACTTTGAGGACTGACGGAATGAAAAAGAAATTCGGCTTACAGTGCCAGGCCTTTGCCCGAATGTGTATGGTGGTGCTGGTGTGCAGCCTTACCATGGTGTCGTGCAAGAAGACGGCTGCGCCGCCTGCCGGTGGCGACAAGCTCTATCTCCCCATCGCCTTTGGCGACGACACGCTGGGCATCCGCCGCGACGAGATGACGCGTGTTTACGTCGCCCCACGTAGGATGGTCTGGTCGCAGGGCATCGTGCGCGACCCTGCCCATCTGCTGGATCTGGATACCGGCCAGGCCGACCTCGTGAACGCCAGCTCCAGCTATATCGAGACCACCGGCGAGGGCTGTGCCTCCGTCATCCTCGACTATGGCCGCGAGCTCCACGGCGCGCTGAAGCTCGTGGTGGGCTCGGGCTCGGCAGCCAGCTTCAGGATGAGGGTGAGGCTGGGCGAGTCGGTCAGCGAGGCGTGCAGCGAAATCGCCGGCGGCACCGCCACCAACGACCACGCCACACGCGACATGGTCATCGCCGTGCCCCGCTACGGACAGATCGAAGTCGGCAACTCGGGCTTCCGCTTCGTCCGCCTCGACCTGCTCGACGAGGCTTCGCTCTACCTGAAGGAGGCTACCGCCGTCCTACGCTACCGCAACACCCCATACGTCGGCACCTTCCGCTGCTCTGACGACCGTCTGAACGACATCTGGCAGACCGGCGCCTACACCGTGCAGCTGAACATGCAGGAGTATATCTGGGACGGCATCAAGCGTGACCGCCTGATCTGGCTGGGCGACATGCACCCCGAGACGAACACCATCAGCACCGTCTTCGGCGACGTCGAGAGTTTCTATGCCAGCCTCGACCTCGCCGTCCGGCAATACCCCTTGCCCAGCTGGTTCAACGGCATGAGTGCCTATTCCATGTGGTACCTGATTATCCAGTACGACTGGTACCGCCATTTCGGCAACCTGGCGTTCCTCCGCCGCCACAGCGACTATATCCGTGGGCTCGTGGACCTCATCGACTCGCGCGTCGGCGACGACGGCTCGGAACATCTGGCTGATGGGCGCTTCCTCGACTGGCCGTCGAGCCCGAACACCGCAGGCGTCGAGGCGGGCTACAGGGCGCTGCTCTGCTGGGCCATGCAGGACGCGGCGCAGCTCTGCCGCCTGCTGGGCGATGAGGCCAGGGCGCAGACGTGCGGAGCCATCGAGCGCCGGCTCAGGCAAAGGGTGCTGCCGCCTAACAACCTGAAGCAGGCGGCAGCGCTGATGGCCATTGCCGGACTGATGGACCCCGAGACGGCAGCACGGGACTACCTGCTGCCCGGCGGCCCCAAGGGCTTCTCCACCTTCTACGGCTACTACATGCTGGAGGCATTGGCGATGGCCGGACACTACGCCGAGGCCATGGACATCATCCGGCAGTACTGGGGCGGCATGCTCGACATGGGTGCCACCACCTTCTGGGAGGACTTCGACCTCGACTGGACGCGTAATGCCGGCCGCATCGACGCCTTCGTGCCTGAAGGCAAGGACGACATCCATGGCGATTTCGGCGGCTACTGCTATGTGGGCCACCGCCACAGCCTCTGCCACGGCTGGGCCAGCGGCCCCACGGCCTGGCTCAGCAACCACGTGCTGGGCGTAGAGATCCTGGAACCCGGCTGCCGCGAGGTGCTCATCACCCCCCATCTGGGTGACCTGCAATGGGCCGAAGGCACCTATCCCACACCCTACGGCCCAATCCACATCCGCCACGAACGCCGTGCCGACGGCACCGTGAAGTCAACCGTCAAAGCCCCCAAGGGAGTGAAGACGCGCTTAGCGCATAATCCATAATTACAAAGAAAAACGCCGAAAAAACGCAGTGGAATAAAAAATTATCGCACTGCGCTACGGCGCCAGCCCACTGCGTCGTGCAGCCAGTCCACTGGGCTACGGCGCCAGCCCACTGGGCTAATCATCGCCCTCCATAGAGTCGAGCGCTGGCGCGGACGCCGGGGGCACGTACCGATGCCCCTGGCGTGCATTCTCCTTATAGACAAGGGTACTTCCTTCAAGTCAAAGGTGGGGAGAACAACTATCGTGTCGCCCCCTATGCGTAACTTTTTCATACAGCGAGAGTTAGTTTTTCTTGTTTCATTCAAGCTGTTAGTTTACAACTATGTAAAAGAAAGTGTCAAAGTGTCAAAGTGTCAAGTGTCATTTTCAGTGAATCACTTTTGCATGCACCTTCAAGAGAATCCTTAATTATATATTATAATAATATATTATTATAATATATAATTAATATAATAATATTATAATTTATAATTATATTTCCGAAACCCGATCAACTTCATCATCCCCTCCACCGCTCCACCAAACCCCAACACCCAAAATGACACTTGACACTTTGACACTTTGACACCTTTTGTACTACCCTGAAAAATGTACTACCCTGAAAAAAGTTGAATGTTTTTTTACCTTAACCCTGCCATAGGTTGAATGCTTGTTGCGTACCTTAATCCTTATCCCTGGCAGAAGTTGAATGATTCTCTCTAAACCCTTGTTTTTGTTGAATAGGCTCCGCGGAAAGCCGTTCAATCATATTCAGGGTTTGCGGTGTTGTACTACCCTGAAAAAGTTGTATTCCTTTCACCACTTTTTGGCGGTTTCACGGAAAAAAATTATCCACGTCGCACGCACTTTTCTCCCTCCCCCATGCCGGAGAGACGAAATAAAAGTCGTATCTTTGCAGCCACGATGTCCCCCTTCCGTCCACGTCGGGCGGCGGAGAGGAATGAACAACAATACGAAACATGGGCAACATAAAGATACTGCGTGGTGTGTTCGACACCCCTCTTGAGCTGAAGCATGCCGGCGTGGCGGCCGGCTTCCCCAGTCCTGCCGAGGACTATCTGCACGAGACGCTCGACTTCAACCGCGACTACATCCGCCACCCCGAAGCCTCGTTCTACGGCGACGTGGAGGGCGACAGCATGGAGGGCGCGGGCCTGCTCGACGGCGACCGCGTCATCATCGACCGTGCCGTCGAACCCCATCACGGCTCCATCGTCGTCGCCTGGTGGGACGGCGGCTTCACCATGAAGTTCCTCGACCTCACCCACCGTGCCGAGGGATACATCGAGCTGCGTCCCGCCAACGACCGCTACCCCGTGTTCAAGATCGACAACCCCGATGCCTTCGAGGTCTGGGGCACCGTCATCCACCTCATCCGGACTTTCGAGTAAGTATTGATTAAATAGGTC
>JAILEU010000148.1 GCA_024697785.1 Bacteroidaceae bacterium
ACTATCATCTATCCCATCTACCAAGGTAAGACCAACATCCGTCACGGGATCTTCGTGGGTGACGGTGAGAACACTCCCTCCGAGGTCTCTTTCGACGAAAACGGCGGTATTTATATCCAGCCGCTTGAGGAGTGTAAGGCCGGTCAGGTGCTTGATACCTTGTTTTATATAGACGGCGCAATCTATGGCACCGATTACGGCATCGAGACGCGGGTCAGAAAACTGACAGTCGAGTACGAATGGCTGAAGATCAACGGACACGCCTCGCTCTATCCTATCGTGAAGATCGGGCACGGCATGTGGACGCGCAAGCCTATGACCAACTTAATGGGCTTCGGCGAACACAAAAAAGATGATAGCTGGGCCTATAAGGAGAAGATAATCGGCGGATTGCTCTATGCCGACGTTTATCAACACAGAAATTCTAAGTTTTATGAAACTGCCAGCTTCGGTGCCGATGAGGGTTTGTGGTATATCCCTTCCATCGATGACCTCGATGCGCTCTACATGTATATTGGTCGCAACCCTAAAGCACTTTTTGTGGGTCAGCAGAGCGGATTCGACATCACCTTTGACGGTTGCCTGAGTACCTACGACTTCCTTAAGGATATATCTTATGGCAATACACTTAAGTTTCTTTACAAAGGTGAGGCAGCATTCCTCCCCTTCAAGAACGAGCGTACCGATGACTGTCAAGGTGGACGCGCGCTTATCTTGAAACCCGACTATTCGCTCACGCAGGTGGAGCTCCGGCTGGACCTTGGGCGCGCGCGCTATACCGTGCGTCCCTTCCGCAACTCGATGTTTGTCCATAAGAATCAAGATTAGGTATGAAACGAACGACGATACGTATCATTGCCGTCACTATTGCCGTAGTGCTCGGCATGACGGCTTGCACGGTGAACGACGACTGGACGGAGACCGTGACGAGTGACAATGCGGGAAACCCCGTTGGCGATTCGCGCGCGGAGAAGGACGCCCGCAGGCTTATCTACACACAGGGCGTGGGCTACAGCTACAACGGTCTGTACGGTAAAGAGTGTAACGTTGGCGACGTTCGCAGCCAGGTCATCGACCTTGACTCGCTGATGGTGTACGACACCGACAACCTCTACCATGAAATCTCGATGCCGACGACGACCTCCGGCTACACCGAAGGATATAGTCTGACAGAATATCTTCAGAATCTCTACGTCAAAGCTCAGGCCGAAGCGTCGCTGTGCATCATCTTCAATGGCGATATACAGGCCTGCTTTAACATTTGGCAGCACACGCGCAAGAATAGCTACTTCTGCCGATCATACGCCCGTAAAGGCGTGATGACGAAGCTGCTTGACGCGCGTTCGCTGTCTGCCGCCGTGAAGAGACGTGACTACGGGCCGAAACTGCTGACGCGCAACTTCAGGGAAGCCCTGGACCACCTGAAGGAGCAGCTTGCCAACCCCTCGAACGACCGTCGTCGCATAGCCATCGACTCACTCATCATGCGCTATGGTACTCACGTCGTCACCAGCGCAACCCTCGGCGGGAGCGTTGAGATTGAAATGTCAATTGAGACCGATACCTTGCACACGCTTTATCAGAAAGAACTGATGGGCGGTCTCAGTCTGGCGATGTATGAGCATCGCGCATGGACAGAGAACGAGCAGCGCGAGCTGCAAGTCCTCAACTCGGCAGACTGCCGACTGACCGTCCGCGGCGGGGACGCCAACCTGCTGGACAAGAACCTTATCAACTTCAAGTGGGGTGAGAACCGCCTGCGCGACTCCGACATCGACCCGTGGATTGCTTCTATCAACGACAGTACGGCAGCTCTGGTCTATATGAAAATGATTCCCATTTGGGATATCATCCCCGACCGCGAACTGGCCGACATGGTTGAGGCCCACGTCACGGGCGACGCTGAGCTACTTCTCAGTCTCTACGGCTACCAGAATTTCGTCAGCACCAAGTTTACGCTTACTCCGCCTGACAACAAGGCCGAGTGCTTCAACATTGTCTGTGCCAACCGCTATGTGGCGACCGTCTGCCATGAGCAGATTGACGCCATCAGCCCAACGGAGAAGGTCTGGGTGGCCTATCCTATCTACGGCCAGCAAATCAACACCGCTTCCGGCCTCTGCATTCACAAAGGCAGGGCGTGGAGAGTTGTTTGGCTCTATGGTGGTATGAGTGTAGAGGAGATCAGTACGGAGGACGACCCAGACGGTACTGTTTACATGAATGCGGGCGTATTGGAGCCGGATTCTGTTTCCGCCTACACTTATCTGCAGTCGAAGCCTGTGACAGCCTACGAGTGGCCATACGCCATCACGACTGACGGACGCATCGACCGCAGCAAACCGTGGTATTACACCCGTAAAGAGGGTTACGACTTCCTGCTCTACGACCGTAGCGGCCTTGAACAGTCAGGAAGCCTCGACGGGCTGCCCAACTGGTACTATGAGAAGGCTCGTAACCGCGTGGTGCGCAGCAGCAACTACTTCTATTATTACAATCCCATTGAAGTGAACAATCTGTATTAACATATAAAGGTATATGAAAATGAAAACGTCAAAACGTTTAAGTGCGTTATGTATGGAGATTGTATTCGACTGCTTCTGGGCAGCATGTGAATCGGAACTCGACGGCGGACCTGAAGGTGCCGTTTCGAAGGCTCTTACCCGCTGTGATTCTGTGCAAGTCGCATTGATGAACTACATCCATGGGCTATGTAAGACGGACATATGTCATGCAGGCGAACACCCATACGTTCTTTCTATGAACCTGGGTGGGAGACCATCAACTTACGGGTAATTATCCCCATAGAAGTATTTCAGAACCCCTGAACTTCATCCGTATAGAAATGAAGACGTTCAAGGACTACGATATTTTTTACAACTCCGATACGTTCGAGGGACATAACGGCTGGGAGTTGGTATATCCGAATTAATCTAATAAAAATAACAATATGAAATCAAAGAAATCTTTAAGTGTGTTATGTGTGGCAGTCGTGTTCGGATGTTGCTGGACTGCATGTGAATCAGATTTGTTCGAAGGGACGGGTAAAACGACATCCTCACTAACCCGCAGTGACTCTGTGCAGATTGCCTTGAGTAATATCATCAAAGGACTCTGTGAGACGGACAGCACTCTGAAAGATAAACTAGAAATGAACGTCGTCTCGTTTGAGCCGAATTACGGCATGGTGGTCTATTCGGTGACACCCACTGTGCGCTACGTGTTAGTAGAGAGTGCAGACTACGCCCGGGGGCTATTTATGAGTAAATTCCTTCCAGCCATCCAGTTCACCAAGGCAGATACCCTGGGAACCAATATCCGAATCAATCTCGATGCGTACGGATCGGTGGAATACACCCCCATGCAAACCAATGGCAGTCTGGCCGCAATCGACGTCAATGTGCCCCAGATTCCCAACCTCACTCAGGTCTTCTTTGTCAGTCCCGAAGCCTTGCCGCAGAACGGCAATGGACAGCTTGAGGCGGGAAATGTACTCCGTTACAAAGACGGACGCTACTGGATATGCATTAGACCTGCAAACTACGGCGGTCTGCTGGTCACTTTCGACCGCAAGGACGGTAATCCCTTTAACGGAAACGACGGTCAATATAATCCCAAACCGACGTTTGTCAATGACCCCTTTGTTACCTATTGTCAAACTACCGAAACAAGCTGGTATCCGAAGGTCAATAACAACAGTTATATTAATAGAGGATTCCCTTCCCGTGAACAGCTGGACGCTTTGCAACGATTCATGTACAACGATGACGGAACGCGCAGAAGCATTGCCGAAGACGCCTTCACGTTTGCCATCAAGAACAGAGGCGGAAAGAATCTCTACGACTGCATGTTTGAAGACGGCAAGGTCTATTGCTGCGGCGACGGTGCAGACTATTGGGACGGACCTACAAGAACCTATACTTATTCCAAGTATAGTTCAAACTATATCTGGCCATTCACCTACAAGAATGGTTGGCACGACCACGAATATGACTATACGACAAGGGTATGCCGGACATCATGGTATATCATGCGGAGGTACGCCTCGGACACCAATGATTTTTTCTATGAAGATGGATGGGAGACCCATAACGTATATGGAAGTTACCCCCAGAGATGTATTTCAGAAACCATGAATTTCATCCGTACAGAGATGAAAACATTCAAGGACTACGACATCTTCTACGACCCCGAAACGAATGAGGGACGCAATGGTTGGGAACCGTTGGAATATTGATATATAAGTGATAGAAGGCGGCATTTAGCGGGCGCTTGAAGAAAAAAAAGTAGTATTATGACATTCTCCAAAAGATATTTCCTCCTATTCTTATCTTCGTGCCTGTGGTTTGCGGCGTGCCGAACGAACGATGGAGAGCCACACGACGAGGATACGCTAACGCGTACAGCTACGGTCACCTATCTTGTCACTCCCAACGGCCTTGGCGACAACGGCTACAACGATAATGCCGCTGAAGGCATCTTTGCTTTCGCCGGAGAGACGGGCACAGCCCTCAGCCTGATGCAGCCTGCAAGCATTGAAGAGGCCGGGGAGATGATTGGCCAATGGCTTACCGACAATGCAGGGCGTGACTCCTCTTTTCTCGTCATTGGCAGCTCCGTCTATATGGACGTAACCTTTGATGCAGCCGCAGCCCATCGCGACCAACTCGATGCCATTCGCGCCCGCGGCGGTCGTGTGCTGATGTTCGAGAGCGATGCCCAAATCGAAGGTATCACGTCGGTAATCATCTCGCGTTATGGCATAAGCTGGTTGGCTGGCGCGATGTCGCAGAACTTCAATGTCCTTGTCCTGACTGCCATGCCAGGCAACCCTCTGTTGGAAGAAGCCATCGCCGGCTTCATGGCTGCTCGCGAAGATTATGCCGGCGCTTGGGAAGAGGGGCCGTGCAAGACAAGCGTCCATTATCTTTCCGACAATACGAAGGGCTTCGCCATGCCCGACTCGGCTTTACGATACATGGTTCGCAGGGCCGATGATTATTTCTTCTATGATGAATTCATCTTCCCGCTTCTGGGTGGATCCGAAGCCGGCGTGATTCGCTTCCTCAATGATGACGACTTCATGATGGCGCTTATGGCCGGCATGGATGTTGATCAGACGGGACTCTCGTCGCGCATCCCTTTCTCGGTCGTTTTCCGCATCGGCGACGTGCTCAAGCGCTGCCTCTACGAGTGGCTCAATGATGTTGACTGGCCCAACTGCCTCCACTTCGGCATGCGCGACGGCGCCGCCGACATCATCATCACTCCCGCTTTTGCCGACCATCTGACGCTCTCTGACGACCGCTATGCCGACCCAGACACGTTCGCGAAACTTTACGAAAAATTTAAGGAAGTGGCCTTAAAAAATGAGGAAGCCTATGAAAAAGAATAAGAAAACCGGGATAACAGGAAGAACGGCCGCTGCGTTCATGGCGTTTTTCTGCCTGTTGCTCACGGCATGCTCGCCGGAAGAAGTACTCTCCGATCAACCCCGGACGCTCAAGGTGGCGGTCATCATGGAGCAGGGCGAACAGGCCCGCTGGGAGCGGACGGCCGCGTGGGCACTCCAGAACATCGCTGAGGCGCAACGCAGCATGAACGAAAAGGTGCAATTAGAACTGACGTTCAAGAGCCAGGATGATGCCGACATCGCCAACTATATGAAGCAGCTGGCCGAAGACACCACCATCGTCGCCATTGTCGGCCCCACCACCTCCGTCTGCGCCGAAAAATTGGCCGTCGAGCTGGGCAAGCGTAAGGCCTACAATAAACCCATGATTACGCCCTGCTGTACCCATGTCGAATATCAGCGCAAGCACGCTAATATCCCCTATATATGGAATATGGCCGAAAGTGACATCGCGCAGATTGAAGTGCTCCTCTCAGGTGTGGCCAGCATGTACGGAAGTGACCACATGCCTCTCATGCTTCTCTGTGAAGACGACGGAGGCGACCAGGCCAGAAACGCATATGCCGAGTGGTTCGGATTCATCGCCGAGGAGTACGGGCTGACTGTCCATGGTGTCTATCTCTACAAGGACGAAGCCGACCTCCGCGCCTATGTCCACAAGATGTGCGGTACCGACTGGCACCTGAGTAGCCGCACCTTGCTGTTCAATCCCTCCAGTCCACAAATGGCTCTCGCCTTCGACGACGAAGCTGGACGCATCAAAGCCGACATCCCTCCCAATAAGTATTTCTACGCTCCCTACATCTATTGCAGCGATGCTTTCGTCTCGGAGCAGATTGCCGCTGCCGCCACCAACATCACCTACGAGGGCGTTGACCTTTATGCCTCCCCCGAGTCAGGCTTCAACAAGGCATACCACCATCGCTTCAACGAGGAACTCATCAATGGCGAGGCCCAGTTTTACGATGCACTCTGCCTCATTGCCTATGCTGCGACATTGTCGAAATCAAAAAAAATGACCCTCAATGACGCCATTCTTGCCGTTGTTGATGGCCGCGACTCTGGCGGCGGCTCGTGGCTCCCCGCCGACATGAGCCGAAACTTCCAGCTCTTTGCCCAGGGCCACACACCCGACATTGACGGTGTCTCCGGCTCCTGGGTCTTCGACGAAAAAAGCCACGCCAGCGTCTGTGGCAGCACCTTCCGTCGTTGGCGGCTTTATGAAGGCCATTTTCTGACTACAGAGTACGTCAGCACCGAAGGCTCACGCCGCAGTACTTCGGCAAAAGCCATGTGGGACTGGACGGCCATGTCGATGCAGAACTTCAATGTCGATGACGAGAGCGGCCTCAAATATCCAGACCTAGACGACCGCTGGGCGCTGCTCATTGCTGCCTCAAAGGGTTGGTCCAACTACCGTTTCCAAAGCGATGTCTTCGCTATGTACCAATTACTCAAGCAGCATGGTTACGATGACGACCACATCGTGCTCATTTGCGAGGATGACCTGGCTTATCATGCCAACAACCCCCATCAAGGCGAGCTGATCATTAGCGACACAGGCAGCAACCTTTACGACCCCGTGGCCATCGACTACCGTCTGAATACGCTGACGCCCGACGACATTGGTGACATATTCCAAGGCCACGCCTCCGACCGCTTACCTAAAGTGCTCCATCCTGACGCTGATGACAACATCTTCGTTTTTTGGAGTGGCCACGGATCACCCGGTTCTATGGATTTCGGAGGGAAACAGTCGATGCCCTATCAGAAGATGAGCGACATACTCGCCAATACCCCTCACCGCAAATTGCTCATGGCTGTCGAGGCGTGCTACAGCGGTGGCCTCGGCGATTTATGCCAAGGCCTTCCGGGCTGCCTCTTCATCACCGCAGCCAACCCCTACGAGACCAGCCACGCTGACGTGTGGAGCGAGGAAATCGGCGTTTTTCTCTCCAACGGCTTCACCCGTGGTTTTCAGGAGGCCATCGACGCTAATCCTGGCATCACCCTGCGCGACCTCTACTACACTATAGCAGCCCACACCACTGGCTCACACGTCAAGATTTATAACGCCCAGCACTACGGCAGCGTTTATAACAACGCCATGACTGAGTTCTTGTGCACAACCATGAAATGACATCTTTTAAGGGTGGTCGAAAAAAACAAGACACCTCCTAACTTTACTATATGACGACGGCAACGGCGGCTATGTGCTGCCGGCATCAGGAAAAAATGAGGTATTAAAGCTCTGCTGAAAAAAAATGACGAAAAAATTTGGTTGTTAGCGGCAAAAGCAGTAATTTTGCGGCCGATTTAGTCCGCACAGGCTCGGAGAAGCAGTCGCACGAGGCGGCTCGCCTGACGGAAAAACTTAAAATAGTTTTAGTTACAAAATGTACGCAATCGTAGAAATCAACGGACAGCAGTTCAAGGCCGAGGCTGGCAAGAAGTTGTTCGTGTACCACATCCAGCAATGTGAGAGCGGTCAGACCCTGGAGTTTGACAAGGTGCTGCTTGTGGAGAATGAAGGTAACATCACCGTGGGTGCCCCCACCGTCGAAGGCGCAAAGGTGGTGTGTGAAGTGAAGAGCCCGCTGGTGAAGGGCGACAAGGTCATCGTGTTCCACAAGCGTCGCCGCAAAGGCTATCGCAAGCTCAATGGCCATCGTCAGCAGTTCAGCGAGATCGTTGTGAAGGAAGTTGTCGCTTAAACCGACACGGAAAGTTTAACCCTTAAAACGAAAAAAAAAGATTATGGCACATAAAAAAGGTGTAGGTAGTTCTAAGAACGGCCGTGAATCAGCCAGCAAACGCCTGGGCGTGAAAATCTGGGGTGGACAGTTCTGCAAGGCAGGCAACATCATCGTCCGCCAGCGTGGCACCGTGCATCATCCCGGCACCAACATGGGCATGGGCAGCGACCACACGCTGTATGCACTCACCGACGGTACCGTCTGCTTCAAGCGCGGACGCGACGACCGCAGCTATGTCTCCGTCATCCCCGTCGAGAAACCTGAGGCTTAACGCCTTTGGCGTAATGGATAATGGATAATTGACAATTTACAATTCCCTTATCTTTTATCCGAAATCCATTAAAGAAAAGTGAGGTTTGGCTTTTGCTAAACCTCTTTTTTTATATACAAGTTGGCAGTTAAGAAAAAAAGTCGTATCTTTGCAGCCTAAATTGTAAATAGTAAATAGTCAAATCGTAAATAAAAGAGATGCTGACCTTAAAGCAGATTACCGAACAGACAGAACAGACCGTGAAAGGTCTGGAGAAGAAGCACTTCAAAGGTGCCCAGGATGCAGTTGACCAAGTAATAGCCCTTGACAAGGTGCGCCGCACGGCGCAGACCTCGCTGGACCGCAACCTTGCCGACGCCAAGAAGCTTGCCGCGCAAATCGGCATGTTGATGAAGCAGGGTAAGCGCGACGAGGCCGAGGCCGTCAAGGCCGAGGTGGCGGCTCTGAAGGAGACAAACCGCAAGCTCGAGGAAGAGATGACGCGCGCCGCTGCCGACATGCAGAACGTGCTCTACACCATCCCCAACCTGCCCTACGACGAGGTGCCCGAGGGCTACGGCGCCGAGGACAACCACGTAGTGAAGAGCAACCTCAGGGATTGCAAAGCGGGCGACACCGTCGGAAACTGGGACGTCAACCCCCGTCTGGGCATCGACAATCCCCTGCCCCACTGGGAACTGGCAAAGAAATACAACCTCATCGACTTCGACCTGGGCGTGAAGATTACCGGCGCCGGCTTCCCCGTCTATATCGGCAAGGGTGCCCAGCTGCAAAGAGCTATCATCAATTTCTTCCTTGCCGAAGCAAACAAGAGCGGCTATACGGAAATCATGCCGCCTACGGTAGTGAACGCTGCCTCGGGCTACGGCACAGGCCAGCTGCCAGACAAGGAGGGACAAATGTACCATTGCGAGGTGGACGATTTCTACCTCATCCCCACCGCCGAGGTACCCGTCACGAACATCTACCGTGACGTGATTCTCGACGAGAAGGACCTGCCCCTGAAGAACTGCGCCTACACGGAGTGTTTCCGCCGCGAGGCCGGCTCGTACGGCAAGGACGTGCGCGGACTGAACCGCCTGCACGAGTTCTCGAAAATCGAAATCGTCCGCATCGACAAGCCCGAGCACTCGAAAGAGAGCCACAAGGAGATGCTTGCACATGTGGAGGGACTGCTTCAAAAGCTAGAGCTGCCTTACCGCATCCTGCTGCTTTGCGGTGGCGATCAGAGCTTTACGAGCGCCATCTGCTACGACTTCGAGGTATATTCCGAGGCACAGGGCCGCTGGCTGGAGGTGTCGTCCGTGAGCAACTTCGACAGCTATCAGGCTAACCGTCTGAAGTGCCGTTTCCGCCGTGCCGACACAGGTAAGATTGAACTCTGCCACACGCTGAACGGCTCGGCGCTGGCCCTGCCGCGCATCGTGGCCGCCCTGCTCGAAAACAACCAGACGCCCGAGGGCATACGCATACCCAAAGCCCTCGTCCCCTACACCGGCTTCGACATAATCAACTGATAAAAACGGGTATGGCGAAGAAAGAAGAGTCGACAGAACGGGCCATCCGCTCCATCAGCGAGCTGTGGGAGCTGCTTACGGACAAGCAGAAGGCCACCATGCGCCAGTGCATCAGCGTGCGCAACTATAAGAAAAACGAGATTGTCTATGCGGAGAACCAGCTGCCCGAGCACCTGCTCTGTGTGGTGGAAGGAAGAGTGAAAATCTACCGCGAAGGCATCGGCGGACGCAACCAGATCATGCGCATGATAAACAGCGTGGGCTATTTCGGCTATCGCGCCTACTTCGCCGGCGAGCACTACGTGACCAGCGCCATGGCCTTCGAACCCACGGTCATTTGCTCGTTCCCCATGCAGGTGATTGAGGAGATTGCGCATGAGAACAACAGCCTGGCCTTCTTCTTCATCCACCGCCTGGCCTACGACCTTGGCGAAGCGGACGAGCGCACCGTCAACCTGACACAGAAGCACATACGCGGCCGCCTGGCTGAGAACCTGCTATTCCTAAAGGACAACTATGGCCTGGAGGCCGACGGCGCAACCATCAGCGTCTATCTCTCGCGCGAAGACCTCGCCAGCCTCTCCAACATGACCACCTCCAACGCCATCCGCACTCTCTCCAGCTTTGCTGCCGAACGGGTCATCGCCATCGACGGACGAAAGATAAAAATCATCGATGAAGAAAAGCTGCGCCGCATCAGCAAAATAGGATAATTCAAAATGATATTTACTACTTTTCAATTTACGATTTCTTCACTCCTTATTTATTATTTAGAGGTGTTCAGGCGAGCAAAGCTCGGAGTCCGATTTATTATTCAATTTATTCATTTCTCAATTTCACATTGTATCGCACCCAAAATAACTCAATAATCCAATCGTAAATAAATAGTAAATAGTAAATCGTCAAATAGTTAATTTTATAAGGTTGTCAAATCGTAAATATAAATAAAGGTGTTTGAAAATTTAAGCGAAAGATTAGAGAAATCATTCAAGATACTGAAGGGCGAAGGCAAAATCACAGAAGTGAATGTAGCCGAGACGTTGAAGGACGTGCGCAAGGCACTCCTTGACGCTGACGTCAACTACAAGGTAGCCAAGTCGTTCACCGACACCGTCAAGGAGAAGGCGCTGGGACAAAACGTGCTGACAGCCGTGCGTCCCTCGCAGCTGATGGTGAAGATTGTTCACGACGAACTTACCACCCTGATGGGTGGCGAAACGGCCGAAATGGAACTGAAGGGACATCCGTCGGTCATCCTGATGAGCGGTCTGCAAGGCTCCGGTAAGACCACCATGAGCGCCAAGCTGGCCACGCTGCTCAAGAGCAAACGCCGCAAACATCCTCTGCTGGCTGCCTGCGACGTCTATCGTCCCGCCGCCATAGACCAGCTGAGCGTGCTCGGCGAACAAATTGACGTGCCCGTTTACAAGGAGATCGGTAACAGCAACCCCGTGCAGATTGCGCAAAACGCCATCCGCGAGGCTAAAGCCAAAGGCTTCGACGTGGTCATCGTCGATACCGCCGGACGTCTGGCCGTCGACGAGCAGATGATGCAGGAGATTGCCGCCATCAAGGAGGCCGTCACCCCCGACGTAACCCTCTTCGTCGTCGATGCCATGACGGGCCAGGACGCTGTCAACACCGCCAAGGAGTTCAACGACCGGCTCGACTTCACGGGCGTTGTCCTCACCAAGCTCGACGGCGACACACGCGGCGGCGCAGCCCTCTCCATCCGCACCGTGGTCGACAAGCCTATCATGTTCGTCGGTACCGGCGAGAAGATGGACGCTCTCGACGTCTTCCACCCCAACCGTATGGCCGACCGCATACTCGGCATGGGCGACATCGTCAGCTTCGTCGAGCGTGCCCAAGAGCAGTACGACGAGAAAGAAGCGCGCGAACTAAGCCGTAAGCTGGCCAAGAACCAGTTCGACTTCAACGACTTCCGCGCTCAGATTGCCCAGATCAAAAAGATGGGCAACATCAAGGACCTGATGGGCATGATTCCCGGCGTGGGCAAAGCCATCAAGGACATCGACATCAACGACGACGCCTTCAAAAGCATCGAGGCCATCATCGGCTCCATGACGCCCCAAGAGCGCGAGCATCCCGAAATCATTAACGGAAGCCGCCGCGAACGCATCGCCAAGGGTAGCGGAACAAGCATTCAGGAGGTGAACCGCCTGCTGAAGCAGTTCGACGAGATGAAGAAAATGATGAAGAGCGTATCCAACACCCCCAAGGGCCGGATGCCGAAATTCAAGAGATGATAACACCCCCAAATAATACGAAGCATGACCCTGATTGACGGAAAAGCAACCAGCGAACAAATCAAGCAAGAGATTGCAGCCGAAGTGGCTTCACGCATCAGCCGAGGCGAAAAGCGCCCGCACCTGGCCGCCATACTCGTCGGACACGACGGTGGCAGCGAGACCTATGTGGCCAACAAAGTAAAGGCCTGCGAGGTCTGTGGATTCAAATCGACCCTTATCCGCTACGAGGACGACGTCACCGAGGAGACGCTGCTCAGCAAGATAGACGAACTGAACAACGACGCCGACGTGGACGGCTTCATCGTCCAGCTGCCCCTGCCCCGCCACATCAACGAGCGCCACATCATCGAAGCCATTGACTACAGGAAGGACGTTGATGGCTTCCACCCCGTCAACGTGGGCCGCATGTCCATCGGGCTGCCATGTTTCGTCAGCGCCACGCCCGCCGGCATCATGGAGCTGCTGCGCCGCTACGGGATAGAGACATCGGGCAAGAAGTGCGTCATCCTCGGTCGCAGCAACATCGTCGGCAAGCCTATGGCTACCCTGATGATGCAGAAGCAGACGCCGGGCGACGCCACCGTCACCGTCTGCCACAGCCACTCGAAGACGCTGGTTGACGAGTGCCGTCAAGCCGACATCCTCATCGCCGCCATGGGGCAGCCCAACTTCGTGAAGGCCGACATGGTGAAGGAGGGTGCCGTAGTCATCGACGTCGGTACCACACGCGTCCCCGACGCCACACGCAAGAGCGGATTCAAGCTCACAGGCGACGTCAAATTCGACGAGGTAGCCCCGAAGTGCTCCTTCATCACCCCCGTCCCCGGCGGCGTCGGTCCCATGACCATCTGCTCGTTGATGATGAACACCCTGAAAGCAGCTACCCAGCCGTTCTGATGAAACATGAAGTCAATGAAAAATAAAATGTCTCGCATGTCGCTTATTATCAAAAGAGCATTTTATTCTTCATTCTTCACCGACAAAGTCCGCAAACAACGCGACTCGGCAAAACGAACCAGCTCTTTTACACTCATAGCGCTGTTTGCTTTCCATTTTTCATGGTGCTTTGCACAGAACGAAGCCACGCTACTTTTCGTGGGCGACCTGATGCAGCATAGTCCTCAGTTCATGCATGCCCGACAGCCCGATGGCACCTTCAACTACGACGTATGCTTTGAAGAAGTGAAGCCCTATATAGAAGCAGCAGACATTGCCATCGGTAATCTTGAAGTCACCCTCGGCGGCCCGCCCTACACGGGATACCCCTGTTTCAGCGCCCCCGACGACTGGCTCTGGGCCATCAAAAAGACAGGCTTCGATGTGCTCACCACGTCCAACAACCATTGTCTCGACCGTGGGAAGAGAGGATTGGAGCGGACGCTGATGATGACTGATTCGGCCGGTATTCTGACGCTGGGCACCTACCGCAACGCCGAGGAACGGCAGCAGCGCTACCCGTTGCTGGTTGAGCAGAACGGCATCCGCTTCGCTTTCATCACCTACACCTACGACATGAACGGTTTTGAGGTGGAAGCCCCGAACGTTGTCAACGTCATCGACACCACACAGATGAAAAGAGACATCCTCGTGGCCCGCACCATGCACCCCGACGTCATCATTGCCATCATGCACTGGGGCACAGAGTATAAGCTGCTGCCTGACAGCTACCAGCGCTTTCACGGCCAATGGCTTCTTGAGCACGGCGTGGACCACATCATCGGGGGACATCCGCACGTCATCCAGCCTACAGAGTACTTACCCTATGCCGACAAGCCGGACTATCACCTCGTCGTCTGGTCACAAGGCAATTTCATTTCCAACATGAGTGCCCCGCACACTACAGAGGGCACGATGATTACGCTCACCTTCCGCAAAACAGGACTGATTACCCGACTCACCGAGTACGACTGTAAAGTAGTACAAACCACAAGACCCGATTATCGCCTTAAAATCATTGACTGATATGTCCGGAAACACCTTACTCGACAAACTGGACGCCCTCACCGGCAAGTATGAGGAAATCGAGCTCCTCATCACCGACCCTGCCGTCATTGCCGACATGCGGCGGTTTGTCAAACTGAATAAAGAATACAAAGAGCTCGGTGCACTGATGGATGCCCGCAAACGTTATCGCCAGCTGCTCAGCACGTTGGAGGAGTCTCGCACCATGATGGCCGAGGAGACCGACCCCGAAATGAAGGAGCTGGCCCGCGAGGAGTTCGAAAACTGCAACCGCCAGATTCCCGAGATGGAGGAGGAAATCAAGCTGCTGCTTATCCCCGCCGACCCTGAGGACGAGAAGAACGTCATCATGGAAATCCGCGGCGGCACGGGAGGCGACGAAGCTGCCCTCTTTGCCGGCGACCTCTTCAAGATGTACAGCAAGTACTGCGAGTCGAAAGGCTGGAAAGTGGAGGTAAGTTCGTTCAGCGAAGGCACCGTGGGTGGCTTCAAGGAGATCATTTTCAGTGTCACGGGCGACAAGGTCTATGGCACGCTGAAGTACGAGAGCGGTGTGCACCGCGTGCAGCGCATCCCCGTCACGGAGACGCAGGGACGTGTCCACACCAGCGCCGCCACCGTTGCCTGTCTGCCCGAAGCCGATGCCTTTGAAGTAGAAATCAACGAGGGCGAAATCCGCTGGGACACCTTCCGAAGCAGCGGTGCCGGCGGGCAGAACGTCAACAAAGTGGAGTCAGGCGTCCGCCTGCGCTACAACTGGAAAAATCCCATCACAGGCATCACCGAGGAGATACTCATCGAGTGTACCGAGACCCGCGACCAACCGAAGAACAAAGAACGCGCCCTCGCCCGGCTACGCACCTTCATCTATGACAAGGAGCATCAGAAATACATCGACGACATCGCATCGAAACGAAAAACGATGGTGAGCACCGGCGACCGCTCGGCCAAAATCCGCACCTACAACTACCCGCAAGGCCGCATCACCGACCACCGCATCAACTACACCATCTACAATCTTGCCGCATTCATGAACGGT
This sequence comes from Bacteroidaceae bacterium, assembly GCA_024697785.1. Taxonomy (GTDB): domain Bacteria; phylum Bacteroidota; class Bacteroidia; order Bacteroidales; family Bacteroidaceae; genus UBA1189. The sequence goes on from JAILEU010000148.1 coordinate 15,232, forward strand.
GACATTCAGGACTGCATCGACCACCTCATCGTTGCCGAGAACGCCGAACGGCTGAAAGCCTCGGAACTTTAAGAATGAAAAATGAAGAATAAAAAAGAAATAAAATGAAGAATGAAAACGGAGGGCAGAGAAACGCCTTCAAGACGCTATTGAAGGAAAGAGGCACTGACTTCATTGCCATTGCCGTGGCAACGTTCCTTACGCCAATTGTGCTGATGTGGATTGACAAGTTAGACAGCGCACTCATGGCCATTCCCATTTTCCTGCTTATCATGTTGCTTGTGGCTATAATAGCAGGCATCATCAAACGAAACAAAAGAATGAAAAACAAATAGTTTTGTTCTTCGCACAATGTAAAATGAAAAATGAAAATTACTATTTTTCTTAACTCTTAACTCTTAATTCTTAACTAAAATGCATACGATGACACGCCAGCAACTGTTCGAAAACATAAAGGAGAGGAAATCGTTTCTCTGTGTAGGGCTTGACTCTGATATCCGCAAGCTGCCCAAACATCTTCTTAAGAAGGAGGACGACCCCGTCTTTGCCTTCAACCGGGCCATCATCGACGCTACAGCTGACTTCTGCGTAGCCTACAAGCCTAACCTTGCCTTCTACGAGGCAGGCGGCATTGCAGGGTGGCTGTCGTACGAGCGTACCATCCGTTATCTGCATGAGCACTACCCCACCCACTTCATCATTGCCGACGCTAAACGCGGCGACATCGGCAACACCTCGCAGATGTATGCACGTAGTTTCTTCGAGGAGCAGGACGTCGATGCTGTCACCGTGGCCCCCTATATGGGCGAGGACAGCGTCAGCCCCTTCCTCGGCTACGAGGGCAAATGGGTGGTGATGCTGGCGCTGACATCCAACAAGGGTTCACTGGATTTTCAACTCTGTGAAGACAAGAATGGCGAACGGCTTTTTGAAAAAGTGCTTCGCAAGTCCTTGCAATGGGGTAACGAAGAAAACATGATGTACGTTGTCGGTGCCACGCGGGGCAGCCTTTTCGAGGATGTTCGCCTCATCGTTCCAGACCACTTCCTGCTCGTCCCAGGTGTGGGTGCACAGGGCGGTTCGCTCGAGGAAGTCTGCCGCTATGGCATGAACGACCACTGCGGACTGCTGGTCAACTCCAGCCGAGGTATCATCTTCGCTGACGCCACCGAGCGCTTCGCCGATGCTGCCCGCGAGAAAGCCTTCGAACTGCAACAGCAAATGGAGACGATTTTGAAGGGTTAGGGGTTAGAGGTTAGGGGTTTACTACATACGAACCGAAATTCGTAAACCGCGCCAAATCGTAAATAGTAAATCGTAAAACAGTTAATATACCGCACCAAATCGTAAATAGTAAATCGTAAAATAGTAAATAAAAAATGACGAAGGTAAAAATCATTAACGATCCCGTCTTCGGTTTCATCAATATCCCTAAGGGGCTACTCTACGATGTCCTCACCCACCCCATTCTGCAGCGTTTAAGCCGCATCCGCCAGCTCGGGCTATCGTCGTTCGTCTATCCTGGTGCCCAGCACACACGCCTACAGCATTCCGTCGGCGCCTACTACCTAATGAGCGAAGCCATCAGCAGCCTGCGCGCCAAGGGCGTAGCCATCTCAGATGCCGAGGCCGAAGCCGTCGAAGCCGCCATCCTGATGCACGACGTGGGCCACGGCCCTTTCTCGCACGTCCTCGAGCATACCCTCGTCCACGGCATCAGCCACGAAGAGATATCGCTGCTCCTCATGGAGAAAATGAACCGCGACCTTGACGGCCGTCTCGACCTCGCCATCCAAATCTACAGGGATGAATACGACAAGCGCTTCCTCCACCAACTCGTCAGCAGCCAGCTCGACATGGACCGTTTGGACTATCTGCGACGCGACAGTTTCTTCACCGGAGTCACCGAAGGAAACATCGGCTCAGCGCGCATTATTAAGATGATGGGTGTCCTCGACGACCATCTGGTGGTGGAAAAGAAAGGCATCTACTCCATCGAGAACTTCCTCACCGCCCGACGACTGATGTACTGGCAGGTGTATCTTCACAAGACCTCCGTCGCAGCCGAGGAAATGCTGCGCGGCGTCCTTACCCGCGCCTCTGAGCTGGCAGCACAAGGCGCAGAGCTCTTCTGCTCGCCCGCCTTGCGCTACTTCCTCTACGATCACATCATGGGCGACACCTTCACCCAGCATCCTGACTGTCTCGACACCTTCATCCAGCTCGACGACAATGACATCTGGTGCGCGCTGAAGGTGTGGCAGTCCAATCCCGACGTCATCCTCTCCACCCTCTCGCAAGGGTTGGTCAACCGCAGTCTCTTCAAGGTGCAGATTGATGCCGAACCGTTCGACACATCCTACACCGGCGACCTTACCCGCCGCATCGCCCACGTCTTGAGCATCCCCGTCGACGACGCTGCACGCTATATGCTCACTCACGCCACGCTGCAGAAAGACATGTACTCGGCCACCGACGACAAGATAGAAATTCTCTTCCCGGACGGCACCGTACGCGACATCGCCGAAGCCTCCGACATGCTCAATGTATCTCTGCTGGAAAAGAAAGTCCGCAAGTATATCCTCTGCCACTACCGCCTGTGAGCCGATGACGAAATACAAATAAAAGTTAGAATTTACACAGGTATCTTTGAATGTTTGCAAATTATTATTACTTTTGCCGCAAAATCGATAAAACGCATATATCACAATGGAATTTACTGCGCAACAGATAGCTGCATTCGTCGGAGGGACAGTCGTCGGAGACGCTAATGCAGCCGTACATGCCTTTTCAAAAATTGAGGAAGCACAGGAGGGGTCGCTCACCTTCCTTTCCAACCCGAAATATACGCCCTACATATACTCCACCCGCGCAACGATCGTGCTGGTAAACAACGATTTTGAGCCCGAGCAGCCCATCGCCGCCACGCTCATCAAGACCGCCAATGCCTACGAAAGCCTGGCCAAGCTGATGACGCTCTACAACGCCTCTCAGCCTCACTCGTCCGGCATCAGTTCGCTTGCCTATGTCGATAAGACAGCCCACATCGCCGAGGGCGTCAGCATTGCCCCGTTCGCCTATGTCGGCAAAGACGTTGAAATTGGCGAGGGCACAGTACTCAATCCTCACGTCGTCATCTACGACGGCTGCAAGATCGGGGCTCATTGCACGCTCCACGCCGGTTGCGTCATCGGCGCCGATGGCTTCGGCTTTGCCCCTGCTGCCGACGGCTACGACAAGATTCCACAGATTGGCAACGTCGTCATCGAGGACAACGTCGAGATTGGCGCCAACACTTGCGTTGACCGTGCTACAATGGGCTCCACCGTTATCCACAAGGGTGCCAAACTCGACAACCTCATCCAGGTGGCCCACAACGTGGTCATTGGCAGCAACACCGTCATGGCCGCCCAGAGCGGTATCGCCGGCTCCACAAAGTTGGGCGAATGGTGCATGATCGGTGGTGGCGCTGGCATCACCGGCCACATCACTATCGGCAATCGTGTTCAGGCTGGTGCTCACACCGGCATCACGGGCAATGTCAAAGACGGCATCACCGTCAGCGGCTATCCCCACATGGAGCAGCACAAATTCCGCCGCAGCTATGCCGCCCTGCGCAGCCTGCCCGAAATGATGACAGAGCTCAACCAGCTAAAGAAAGAAGTAGAACAGCTTAAACAGCAATTAGCAAAAGACTAACCGACATTCCTGATTACGAAGAATGAAGCAACAGACATTGAAAGAATCTTTTTCCCTGACCGGGAAGGGACTCCACACGGGACTCAGCCTGACGGTGGAATTCTGTCCCGCACCAGAGAACTACGGATATAAAATCCAACGCATCGACGTGGCGGGCTCAGCCTTCATTGACGCCCTGGCCGACAACGTTGTCGATACCAGTCGCAGCACGGTGCTCTCCAACGGCAAGGAACATGTCAGCACCATCGAGCACGGACTCTCGGCCCTCTACGCCCTCGGCATCGACAACTGCCTGATGAAGGTCGACGGCCCCGAGTTTCCTATCCTCGACGGCAGCGCACGCTTTTATGTCGAGAACATCCGTCGCGTGGGCATCGTCCGCCAGCAAGCCGACAAGCGCATCTTCGAGGTAGACGAACGCATCGAGCTTTTCGATGAGCGACGTGGCTCGCGGCTCATCCTCGAGCCGGCCGACGAGTTCAGCGTCAGCACCGTCATCTCGTTTGAAAACAGCATCATCAGCGACCAGCATGCCGAGCTTCATCACTTGAGTGACTATGCCGCCGACTATGCCTCTGCCCGCACGTTTGTCTTTGTGCGCGACCTCGAGCCCCTGCTTGGTGCAGGTCTCATCAAGGGCGGCGACCTCGACAACGCCATCGTCATCTACGAGCGCAAGCTGTCGCAGGAGAAATACGACCAGCTGGCCGATATCATGAAGGTGCCCCACATGGATGCCAACCATCTCGGCTACATCATGCACCGTCCCTTGGTATGGGACAACGAACCCGCCCGCCACAAGCTGCTCGACATCATTGGCGACATCTCACTCGTGGGCTGCCCCATCAAGGGTCGCATCACCGCCATCAAACCCGGCCATGCCGTCAACACGGCCTTTGCCCGTCTTGTCCGCCAGCACATTCGCTCCCTCGCCCAAGCCACCGTCTAAGCCTATGATTTTTGTTTAACGTTTAAGGTTTAACGAACACGTCCTCGAAGACTGACAGACTAACAGACTGACAGATAATAGCGTATCAACGAAGCGGTCCACGGAACATTCATCTGATAGTCTGAAAGTCTGTAAGTCTGATAGTCTAAAAGGAACTCCTGAACTACTACTGTTTTTCCTAACTCTTAATTCTTAACTCTTAACTAAATAACATTTCCCACATATATGATTAGTCCTTTAGCCCACATACATCCCGAAGCCGTCATCGGCGACAACTGCGAAATCGGTCCCTTTGTTTATATAGATAAAGGAGTCGTCATCGGCGCAAACAACGTCATCATGCCCCACGCCACTCTGCTCTACGGTACCCGCATGGGCAGCGGCAACCAAGTGTTCCCCGGTGCCGTGCTGGGCGCTGTTCCCCAGGATCTGAAGTTCCGTGGCGAGGAAACCACAGCCGAGATTGGCGACAACAACCGCATCCGTGAAAACGTCACCATCAACCGCGGTACCGCCTCGAAGGGCAAGACTGTTGTCGGCAGCGGCAACCTGCTGATGGAGGGTATGCACGTGGCTCACGACTGTGTGGTCGGCAACGGCTGCATCATCGGCAACCAGACCAAGCTGGGCGGCGAAGTCGTCATCGACGACTTTGCCACCATCAGCGCCGAGGTCCTCATCCATCAGTTCTGCCACGTGGGGAGCTATGTGATGATTCAGGGCGGCTGCCGTTGTCCCAAAGACATCCCGCCCTACATCATTGCTGCCCGCGAGCCCGTCGCCTACTGCGGCATCAACCTCATCGGCCTGCGACGCAGGGGATTCAGCGCCGAGCAGATCGAAGCCATCCACAATGCCTACCGCGCCATCTACCAGAGCGGAATGAACGTCAGCCAGGCCATCAAGCACATCCGCATGGAAATGGAGCTAACCCCCGAAGTGAACTACATCCTCGACTTTATCGAGCATGCCGACCGTGGCATCATCAAATCCGACGACATCTGATTTTGGTTTAACGTCTAACGTTTAAGGTTTAACGAACACGTCCTCTGATTTGGGTTTAACGTTTAAGGTTTAACGTTTAACGAACACGTCCTCTGAACTATTTTTCTTAACTCTTAATTCTTAACTTTTAATTCCAACTGCGCCTACGGCGCCCATTGCTATGGTTTACAGATTTACGCTAATCTCCGACGAAGTCGATCATTTCCTTCGCGAGATTCAAATTGACTCCGAAGCCACTTTTCAGGACTTCCACAAGGCAATCCTCAGTTCCGTCGGCTACCCCGACGACCAGATGACCTCCTTCTTCATCTGCAGCAATAATTGGGAGAAAGAGACGGAGATTACGCTGGAAGACATGGGCATCGATTCCGACGAAGACAACTGGGTGATGAGAGACACCGTCCTCAGCGAGCTCATCGAGGACGAGAAGCAACGTCTCATATACGTCTTCGACCCTCTGGCCGAACGCGTTTTCTTCATCGAACTGAGCGAGATCATTACGGGCAAGCAGCTCAAGGCCCCCGTCTGCACCAAGAAGATAGGCGATGCCCCCCAGCAGACCCTGGACTTCGACCAGCTCATGAGCACTACCACTCCCGACACCTCCCTCGACCTTGACGATGACTTCGGCGACGACAGCGGATTCGACCTTGACGAACTCGATCCCGAAGGTATGGACATTATCGACGACAGCTTCAACGCCAGCGAAGACATCTTCTGATGGGACGTCTCGTGGTACTGCTGGGGCCCACGGGCGTCGGCAAGACAGCACTCAGCTATGCGATTGCAGATCATCTGCAATCGCCTGTCATTTCCGCTGACAGCCGCCAGCTCTACCGCGACATGCGCATCGGCACCGCTGCCCCCACCGACGAACAGCTCCGCCGCTGCCCCCACTACTTCATCGGCACCCTCGCCGTCGGCGACTACTACAGCGCGGCCATGTACGAGGCCGACGTTCTCCGTCTCACCCAGCAGCTCTTCCCCACCCATCCGTCGCTACTGCTCACCGGAGGGAGCATGATGTACATTGACGCCGTCTGCAACGGCATCGACGACATTCCCACCGTTGATACCGACACCCGCGCCGTGCTGCTCGAGCGCTACCAAAGCGAAGGACTTGAACCCCTTGTACAGGAGCTCCGTCTCCTCGACCCTGACTACTACGCCATCGTTGACCCAAAGAACCCCAAGCGTGTCCTCCACGCCCTGGAAATCTGCTATATGACGGGACGCACATACACCTCGTTCCGCACCCGCAGTTGCCGTCCCCGCCCCTTCAGCGTACTAAAAATCGGCCTCACACGTCCCCGCGAAGAGCTCTACGCCCGCATCAATGCCCGTGTGGACCAGATGATGGCCGACGGCTTGCTCGACGAAGCCCGCAGGCTCTTCGACAACCACCCATGGGGAGATGGCCCAATCCCCAACGCACTCAACACCGTCGGCTACAAGGAACTCTTTGCCTATTTCCGCGGCGAGTGGACACTGGACTTAGCCATCGAAAAAATCAAGCAGGATACCCGCATCTATTCCCGCAAGCAGATGACGTGGTTCCGCCGCGACCCGGCCATCCACTGGTTCCACCCCGATGCCCAAGACGACATCCTCGCCTTCATCGATTCCCATTAGCTTCTATAGTTCCTATAGTACCTATAGATCCTATAAAAAAAACAGTACCCACCCTAAAACCACCTTATCATGAAAAAAATCCTCCTTCTCACCCTCTCCGTCCTTCTACTGGCTCCGCTGACAGCCGATGCCAAAAAGAAGAAAGAAGTCGTTAAGACCGACCGCGAAATCTGGGTCGAACAACTCTACCAGATTGCCGCACCCGTCCTCAGCGCCATGGCCGAAGGCCGCCTGCAAGAAGAGATGTCGCTCGAAAAGGGCACTCTCGAACTCAGCCCCACATGGGACGGCCGCGACAAAAAAGTCAGCTACATGGAAGCCTTCGGGCGCCTGATGGCCGGCCTTGCCCCTTGGCTCAGCCTGCCCGACGACGACACCGACGAAGGCCAGAAACGCCGTCAGCTGCGCGAGTGGGCGCTGAAGAGCTATGCCAACGCCGTCAACCCCGACAGCCCCGACTATCTCGGCTGGCAGTCTGGCGGACAGACGCTCGTCGATGCCGCCTACCTTGTCGAAAGCCTCTACCGTGGCTACGACGCCCTCTGGAAACCCCTCGACGACGTCACCAAACAGCGCTACATCAAGGAACTGCAGGGCCTGCATCGTTACGACCCACCTTACACCAACTGGCTGCTTTTCGTTGCCATGGAGGAGTGCTTCCTCAAGTACATTGGCGCCGACTACGACCAATACCGCATCCACCTCGCCATGAACAAGGTTGAGGAGTGGTACGTGGGCGACGGCTGGTACTCCGACGGTCCTGCCTTTGCCTTCGACTACTACAACAGCTATGTCATCCAGCCCATGTACGTCGAGTGTCTGGAGATGATCAAGGCTCGCAGTCCGCGCGACACGTGGCTCACACGCGGCATGGGCGAACAGAACGGCGTGCAGAACCGCTATAAGCTGGCCGTCCGCCGCATGCAGAAGTTCGGCGTCATCCTCGAGCGCCTCATCAGCCCCGAGGGCACCTACCCTGTCTTCGGCCGCAGCATCCCCTACCGCATGGCCGTCTTCCAGCCGCTGGCTCAACTAGCGTGGCGCGAGCAGCTGCCCGAAGAGCTCACGAACGGACAAGTCCGTGCAGGCATGACGGCCGTCATGAAGCAGATGTTCTGCCGTCCGGGAATGAGCAACTTCAACGACGGCGGATTCCTCACCATCGGCTTCGTCGGCAACCACCCCAACGTCGCCGACTGGTACACCAACAACGGCTCGCTCTACATGACCTCGCTGGCCTTCCTCCCCCTCGGTCTTCCCGCCGACCACCCCTTCTGGACAGCCCCCGCAGAAAAGTGGACGTCCAAGAAAGCCTGGGATGGCGACGACTTCCCCAAGGACCACAAGTGGAACATCAACGCCCAGAAACTCTACTGGGAATGAGCTTTAGCTAAGAGTTAAGAGCGTTATTTAGTTAAAAATTAAGAGTTAAGAAAAATAGTATTACATAGGAATATCCGCATACAAAAAAAATGTCTGAAACTCCTGAACTCCTAAAATACAACAACATGAAATACAAGACTTTTTATTTTTCATTCTTCATTCTTCATTTTTCATTCTTACTGATGGCCTGTCAGGCAAAGCCGCAGTACGAGCTGGTGTGGGCTGAGGAGTTTGAAACCGTGGGCCGGCTCTCCGATGCCGACTGGAATTACGAGCACGGCTTTGTCCGCAACCACGAGCACCAGTGGTATCAGGCGGACAACGCCGTCGTTGCCGACGGCTGTCTGGTCATTGAAGCCCGCCACGATAGCATCCCCAACCCAGGCTACCGCCCTGCAGAAGTGGGGGACGACGAGAATGCCCAGGGCCGTCGCCGTCGTCGTGGCGACGACTGGCGCTCAGCCCGTCCCTATGCCGAATATTCGTCATCCTCCGTCAATACACGCGGCAAACACGAGTGGCTCTACGGACGCTTCGAGGTCCGCGCCAAGATTCCCACAGCCTCCGGTGCCTGGCCTGCCATCTGGACACTCGGCGTCAGCAAGCCCTGGCCCATGAACGGCGAGATTGACATCATGGAGTACTACCGCATCAAGGGCGTGCCCCACATCCTCGCCAACGCCTGCTGGGCCAACGAGCCCAACCGTGGCCTCTGGAGCACAGGCGCCGTTCCCTTCACCCACTTCACCGACCGCGACCCCCAGTGGACCGACAAGTTCCACACTTGGCGCATGGACTGGGACGAGGACTACCTCCGCCTCTACCTCGACGACGAGCTACTCAACGAAGTGCCCATCTCCGAGAAGGCGTGCAGCGAGCCGTCGCCCACGGGCTTCAATCGTATGGGCAAGGCAGGCGAATACAGCGAAGCGCTCTACGCCGCCTTCCACCAGCCCCACTACCTGCTGCTCAACCTCGCCATCGGCGGCGACAACGGCGGCGAACCCGACCCCACCGACTACCCCATGCGCTACGAAATAGACTACGTCCGCATCTACCAGCGCAAATGACGAAAGCCCAAAGCCATCTTTTTTTTTGAGAGAAATGAACACCACATTACGACACGGCTCGTGTAGTAATTTTTACGAATAAAAACAAAAAACATCCTCGTTGTTTGGAAGTTTCGCCCAGAAGCTTTATCTTCGCAGGCATAAACGCAAAAAAAATGAAAAGAACTTTGCTCATGCTTCTTGCTGTGGCGATTGAACTCGCCGTCGCATCGGCTCAGACAGCCTTGCCCAAAGTCTATGACGAGAGCTTAGACCAGAACGCTCAGATTGACGATGCCCTGGCGCAGGCCAAACGCGAAGGGAAGTTCGTGGTATGCCAAGTGGGCGGCAACTGGTGCCCATGGTGCCTGCGCTTTGCCCACTTTGTTACGGATGATGCCGAAATCAGCAAGGTCATCAGCGATAACTTCGTCTATATCCACGTGAACTACTCAGGCGGCCGTTCGTCCGACGTGAAGGGTCAGGCACGTGAAGAAAAGATGATGACGCGGCTCGGCCATCCAGGGCGCTTCGGCTTCCCCGTATTCGTCGTGCTTGACGAACGGGGCAAGGTCATCCATACGCAGGACAGCAGTTTCCTTGAAGAGGGCAACGGCTACGATAAAGCCAAAGTGATGCGCTTCTTC
>JAILEU010000158.1 GCA_024697785.1 Bacteroidaceae bacterium
ACCCACTATCGCACATCAGGACGCAATATCGGCATAGGTCACTCGCTGAGCGCATCGTTTGTGCTTGACTGCATGATTTCCGATGACTTGTTTGATGACTATATTGCCATATCGCCAAACTACTGCTACGATGAGTACAGATTAGCCGATGACTTGGAGCAGTACCCTTGGATGAACCATCAAGAGCCCCGATTTATCTACACTTCTATGGGAAAAGAGGCCACAACTTGGGATAAAAGCTGGCAAAAGGGGTGGCAACGGGCTCGTAAATTCTTTAGCGACAGGTCGCATTTCCCGGCTAATACCATTGTGTCGGTACAGCAATTCCCTGAATACGAACACAATCCGAGTTATCTGCCCAGCCTCACGGAGGCCCTGAATGAGTATCTTCAATTCAGTACGTCATTCCTTCAGCAGCACTTGAGCAAAGAGACGTATCCTGTTCACATCGAACTTCAAAGCAAAGACATGAAAGGCGACGTATATATAACGGGTAACCAAGAGGCACTTGCCAATTGGAATCCCAAGGGGATCAAGATGGAACAAGTCAACGACAGCACCTGCAGCATTGACCTTCAACTTCATTTACCCGTCTATTTCAAGTTTACCCGTGGCGATTGGGAACATGGGGCAAACATCGTCAATGCCGAACCGGGTAACCTCATTATACACGATGCTAAGCATACTAACCACGTGTATCGTTTGTGGGACAAGATTCCCTGGACGGGAGAGGAATAAAAGTAGCATCCCGCGACCACGACGGTCAAAGAATGCGGGCAAAAACTCGTAAAGGATATGAAAAGACTGATTCTATTTTCAACGATGTGCCTCGTGGCGATAGCCTCGACAGCACATGAAACTCATGTTATTGAGCCATCTATCTTGCAGGTCAGGTATGAAGTAACTCATGAAAAGGACAAGGACATGTTTGCCCTTCGTTGCGGAAAGAACGTAAGTAAGCACGGGACGAAGAATCGGGGCAAAGTTAGTGAAAAAAGATTAAAATCAAGTAAAAAGAGAACTTTTTTTGAAAATTAAATCAAGTTGGCCAAAAACGGACCAAAACTACTTTTCAAAATGGGTTGACATTCGTCTTCCTCCTCCTTGTAAGGCATAGCACAAACGAGTTTGGCTCTGCGCTTACTTCGTTCGTCGGTTGACATTCGTCTTCCTCCTCCAATCACTTCATAGCCCATACCGGTCTTGCTCTGAGCCTATAGGAAATAACGACGTGTAGCAACGTCCAGCTGTGGTGGTCTGGGACTTTGTTTGCTGTTCTTATTCTGCGTACCATCGCGATGGTACGATTGAACCATCGCGATGAACAGGAAGTGCCATCGCGATGAAACAGATGTACCATCGCGATGGTACACTGAGAAAAGGAGGTCGTTGTTTGGACGTTAATATAATCTGGCTTTACTTCGTGAAGTTAAAAAGGAAGTTAAAAAAAGGGAGTTAAAAGGGAAAGTTAAAAGGGTAGTTAAAAGGGGAAGTTATGCGTTTCGCGCAGGACAATTGCTTGATATGCAGAGAACATCTTTCAACCTTCCTCTTAGTTCTTACATCTTCATTCTGCAGCTTTCCTTCTGGTTAATGTCAACCCATTTTGAAAAGTAATTTAGGAGTGGGGGCTTTTTGACAGGGGTCGCGACGGACGAAAACGAAGTTAAATGCTCAAATAAATTTGGCATTTCTCTCGCCTTGACCTTCCGTCTAAAATGCTCACGCTCGGCAAAAAGAAAAAAAATTTCTTTTTGCTCTCGCTTAATCGCATTTTTGTCACTATCTTTGCTCGCAGAATGTATTTTAAAAAGGAAAAGCTATGAGAAAATGTGTGTTTGCGCTTATGCTTTTGCTGTGTGCGGCGGGGTTGCACGCACAGGAGGTGAAGACGGAGGTGTTTCACCTGAAGAACGGCTCCGTCGTCAAGGGTGCCGTTGTGGGCGAGATGGGCGACTCCATCGCCTTGCGCGAAACGGACGGCTCGCTCTTCATCTTTGCTGCTGGCGACGTCACCAAACGTTTGCTGACTGAAGAGGCAAGGCAGGCACAGGCAGCCACCGAGAAGCTGGAACTGCAGACCGACCTGCTGAACGGCGCACGCGTGTCCCGCTCGGGCGAACGCCTGAAGGAGCGTGACGTCAAGGCCATCCTGGCCAGCCACACCCAGGCGGCACAGCTCTACCGCAGCGCTATGAACCTAAACCGCACGGTGTCCGTCATGTGTTTTGCTTCGGGTTTCATCCTGGGATGGGAGCTGGTGGACGTTGGGGTGTTCGACAAAGATTGGAACACGCCTGCGGTGTGCGTAGCGGCTGCCTCGTTCGTGGGGGCATTCGGCGTCAACGCCATCGCCAACCACAGGGCCAAGAAGGCCGTCGAACTCTACAACGCCTCCATCGAGACGCCCCAAGCCAAGACGAACGACCTCAGCCTCAGCGTGGGGCTGACCTCGGGCGGCATAGGAATGACGTTGAGGTTTTAAAAATTAGGAATTAGGAATTAGGAATTAGGAATGGTTTATAGGTTTAGTTCGGCTTTGCCGAGGTTTAGTTCCGGCTGCGCCAGAGGTTTATTTTGCCTTTGCGGAGGTTTATAAACCGATTTTGCCACGCAAAATCATTAAACCTTTTTTGAAAACAAAAAAACTAAACCTTTTGCGGAGCAAAAACTAAACCATTACATTAAAATTATGAATGATGAACAAAAAAAAGATATGAACCATTTAGGAAATACAACAGCAGAGCGCGTCGAGGCGATGATGAGCGACGTGAAGGCGTGGAGCAGACGGCTGGCACAGGTGTGCGGCGTGAAGACCATTGAGGACTTCAACCGCCGGGTGGAGGATGGTACGGCTGCGGACGTCATCCACGTGACGGAGGTGCTACAGGCCAGGCGCATAGCCGCGATGGCCGACGAAATAGCCCAAAGGGGTACGGTGAGGACGGTGCTCATAGCTGGCCCGTCGTCGTCGGGCAAGACGACCTTCAGCAAGCGACTCTCCATACAGTTGATGGCGGCGGGGCTGAAGCCCGTCCAGCTCTCGACGGACGACTACTTCGTAAACCGCGAGCAGACGCCGAAGGACGAGAACGGCAAGTATGACTTCGAGTCGCTCTACGCCGTCGACCTCGACTTCCTCAACGACCAGCTGGCGCAGCTGACGGCCGGAAAGCAGGTGGAGCTGCCACGCTTCAACTTCGAGACGGGGCTGCGCGAGTTCCGCGGCGATACGCTCACAGCCGACCACGACACGGTAATCGTCATCGAGGGCATTCATGCCCTGAACCCGCTGCTGACCAAGTGCTTGCGGGAGGAGGCGAAGTACCGCATCTTCTGCTCGGTGCTGTCGGACGTGCCGTTAGACGGAGAGCACGTGGTGCCGGCAAAGGACGTGCGCCTGCTGCGGCGCATCCTGCGCGACAGCCAGTATCGCGGCTACCCCGCCGAGGAGACCATACGCCGGTGGCCGTCGGTGGGCAGGGGCGAAGAGAAGTGGATATTCCCCTTCATGGGCGAGGCCGACACGCTGTTCGACTCGTCGTTCTTCTACGAGCTGGCCGTGATGAAGGGCAAGCTCAGACCGCGGCTCGAGGGCGTCGGAAAAGACCTGCCGGAGTATGACAAAGCCCAACAGCTGCTGACATACCTCGACGGCTTCACCTCCATCCCCGACAAGGCCATACCGCCCACATCGCTGCTGCGAGAGTTCTTCGGCGGCAGCAGCTACAAATACTAAGCGCCTGTGGCGCAATTAAAAATTAAAAAATTAGGAATTAGGAATTATCGTTTAACGTTTAACGTTTAATGTTTAACGAACACGACGGTTCAAGACTGACAGACTATCAGACTATCAGACTGACAGATAAAAGCCCTGCAACTGCGCCGTCCACGAAACATTCATCTGATAGTCTGTTAGTCTAAAAGTCTGAAAGTCTAAAAATATAATTCACTTCCTGCCGCATGGTCGTTAAACGTTAAACATTAAACGTTAAACGATAATTCTTAATTTTTCATTATGAGGAGGTTCGGTTGTGAGAAGGTGGCGCGGAACTCGGGGGCATAGACGCATTGGAGCGTGACGGTGCCCGAGAGGAACGAGCCAGCCTGCGAAGCCCAGCAGTCGAACTCTACCGTATAGTCGCCCTTGCTGAGGTAGTCGATGTAGAGCGATGTGGCGGCATCTTCGACGGCGAGGTAGTAGCTCAGCCCGCCGTTCCATGCACGGCCCGAACGGGTGCTGACAGGCTCAAGGCCTGCGGGACGAAGCGCCTTCACCTGAACGTACTCCAGGTTGCGGTCGACGCTGAAGCGCAGGCGGACGCGGATTTTGTCGCCGATGCTGACGGGGCCGTCGATATTGGCCAGCGTGCCCTCGTCCGTTACCTTATAATAATAGGCGCTGACGGAGAAACCCTGCTGGCTGTGCTGCACCTTATCGATATTCTCGAAGTACTGCCAGTAAAGTGCGCCCCACGAGCAAGAGGGGTTCCGGGTGTTGTCGATGGTGACGTTGGCCATGGAGCGGGTGACCTCTGCCGCCGTCCAGTTCTTGCGGAAGTAGCCTGTGCCGGCTTCCTGTTTCTCGGGGACAATCTTCTTGCCGCCGACGACGAGGGTGGCTGTCTGGTTGTTGTCCAGGGCCTGGCTGCCTCCGCCGATGAGCAGGGCATAGACGGCATGGGCTGACGCAACGCTGTTGGACCAGCGGGTGGTCTGCTTCTGCTTGAGCAGCCATTGTTGCATGAGACCCACATCCTTCTTGCCGGCGCTACACTCGTCGTAGGCACGGATAATCATAGACTGCGTCTCGATGGGGGCGTCGTGCCAGTACCACCCCGCCGTGTTGTCGCGCCAGTACTGGCCCATCTCGTCGCTGAAGAGGGCGGACTCGTCAAGCAGCTTCAGCAGCCCGTCGGCAAGAGCCTTGTCGCCATGGCGGTAGAAGGTGAGGGCGGTGATGGCCTTGGCCATCAGCCCGTCGTGGACGTGGCTGACACGCTTCAGGGCGGCGTAGAAGTAGTCAAAGGAGGCTCGCGTCTTGGCCTTGAAGTTGTAGTCCGTCCAGAAGCTGCGGGTGAAGAGGTAGTTGGTGCAGATGGGGCTGAAGGTGCGCTTCTCCCAGAACGTGCTGTTCTCTTTCTCCCATTTCAGCCAGTCGAGATACTGCTTGTAGTACTCGGCATCGATGAAGTCGATGGCCTTCGTCAGGGCAGCCTTCAGCTCGGCGTCGCCGTCGGGGTCGATGCACCCCTGCTCGCGCAGCTCGCCGAATCCGCGCAGCAGGAGCATGGTGATGTAGGCGTTGCTGTCGAAACCGGGCATCCAGCTCCAGCCTCCGTCGGCGTTCTGGAGCTTGAGCAGCTGCTCGCGCAGCTCGGCCAAGGTGGCCTCGGCACGTTCGGTCTGGAAGAAGTCGGCGATGCGCCGGCGGTCGGCGGTTTCGCTCTCGGCCTGCAGCAGCCACGGCGTCTCGCTGAGGACAATCTGCTTCAGGTCGTTGTTCTTCTCGAGCTGGCTGAGGAAGGCGTCGGGCGTTTCGTCAGCCCAGCGCCGGAAGACAGGCTCAATCTGCGGGTGGCGGCGCAGGATGCCCAGCGAGAGGCTGTTGGCGTAGTAGCGGTGGAACAGCTGCTCGAGGCTCGGGTTGGTGGTCTCGTCGAGGGCAGGAAGCGCCTGGATGGCGTACCAGATGGGGTTGGAGGTGTACTCCAGCGAGAGCTTGTGATGGATGAGCGTCCCCGAGGTGTTCTTCTTCAGCGACTCCATTGTGTAGCTCTTCTTTTCGCCGGCATTGGCATACATGGCGAGCGACTCGGTGACGAGCGTGCGGTTGGTGAGGACGGCCACGACGCCCTGCTCGCCGTCGGAGTGCTGGTTGCCTGCGGCGGTGATGAGGTAGGTGATGGCAAAGACATCCTCGGGCACGCTGATGGCAAACGAGACGGCCTTCACCTCATCTTTTGCCAGCGCAAGGGTCTGCGTGCGGGCTTTCGTCCAGCCCTTCAGCGGCTTTCCCGTGCGGGCGTCGGTGAGCTGCAGGCGCACCTTTGCCTCCATGTCGGCGTCGGAGATGTTGGACACCTTGGCGGTAAACTCAAACTGGTCGCCCTGGCGGAGGAAGCGCGGCAGGTTGGGCTGCACCATCAGCTCCTTGCGGGTGATGACCTTCTCGAGGAACGTCCCCACCTGAATGTCCTTTGTGAAGGCAAGGCCGCGGAAGTTCCACTCCGTCAGCAGGTCGGGGGCGTTGAAGGAGACCTCGGCGTTGCCGTCGGCATCCGTGCGGATGCAGGGCTCGAAGAAGGCGGTGTGGGTGAGGTCCTGACGGATATAGACGTTCTCGGGAGCACCCTCGTCGGCCTCTTCCTCAGCCTCCATGCTGCCGCCGGAGGTTTCTCCGTCATGGTTAAAGACGGCCTTCTGCGAGGCTGTGGGAACGACCTCCGCCAGGTCATAAGCGACGGCATCGTCAGTCGCCATGGCTGCCTCTTCCACAACGGCGCTGTTCTTCGCCATCGCCATCATGGGGATGCCGCGGGCGCGCCGGGCGCCGTAGCCAATGACGACCTGACCCATCTCGCTGGCGCTCAGATAAATTAGCGTGGGACAACTGACCACGGGAAGCTGCGTCCACGTGGTTCTGGGACTGACGCCGCACGACCACTCCTTGCCTGTGGCGCGGCCGAGCGTGTTCCACATGTAGAAGTCGTGCCACGGATCGAGGCTCCAGTGGTTGCCGCCATAGACGTCGAGCGCGGCATCGTAAAGTGCCGCTACCAGATTGGCCTCGACGGGCTGGTGCTCGTTGTTCTGGATGTGGAGCGTCCACCGCTCCGGCTCGCCCGGGGTGAGGCGGTTGCGGAAGGTGGTGAGGGCGATGTCGAGTTCGCGTTCGCGATGAGGGACGTAGAAGGTGTAGTGGAGCTCCTTCATCTCGTTCTCCTTGTAGGTGACGAGGCGCAGGGTGAAGCCGCCCCGCCACGTGTCGTCGGTCTGGAGCGTCCAGTCGCGCACCTCGTCGGAGAGCATCATCGTGCCGTAGTCGACCACGTTGTAGCCCTTTTCCAAGAACCAGACGACGCAGACGTCCTGCCCCGTGGTGCCGATTTTGAGAGCGGCCGTCTCGCCGGCCTCCACCTTATCCTTGGCCTGATAGCCCCAGAGGAGGGCGCCGGCGGGCATCACGTCGGCAGGCGTGTCGTCCTTGGGCGGCTCGTAGGGCTTGCCGATGCGGACGTGGGTTTCGCCAGACTGCGTCTCGCCATCGACGGCGGTAATCTCCACGTGGATCTCGTAGAGGTAGCAGCGGTCTTTCAGCTTGGGGCTGTCCTTGCTGAACATGGGCGCGATGTCGAAGCGGAACGTGCCGTCGGCAGTCGTCTGCGTCGTACCACGGGCAACCGTTTTGCTGCGGCCTATGCAACGCCACCAGTAGATGGAGGGCTGTTCGGTACGGGTGATGACGTAGCTGACGGTAGCCTGCTGCACAGGTACCGCAGTATAGGAGACGGCCGAGCCCTTGACGGGGACGGTGGCTGTGAGGGGGATGTCCTTTTCAAACTCGTCGAACGTGATGGCGAAGGTGGGCTGCTTGTAGGCCTCCACGTTGAGGTATCGCTGGCGTCGGGCATCGCCGGTGCGGGCCTGAAGGTAGATACGCCCAGGGAGCATCGAGTGGCCAAGCTTGAACGAGCCGCGCAGGCAGCCGAACTCATCCGTCGTGCCCTCCATGGTGCTGACAACCTTGCCGTTCACGTCGTGAAGCTCGACGGTAACCTCCCTCTCGGGACATACGACGAAGTGGTTGACGTCCGTCTCGTTATAGACCACGAGGCTGAACTGCACTTCGTCGCCCGGGCGATAGCTGTAGCGGTCTGAGAAGAGGGTGATCTTCTCTTGTTCGTGGAAAACGTAAGGCGTGTTGTCGCTGAACGTCCGTTCGGTGGTAGAAGCTCCGTCGGTGGCGATGATGACGCGCGATGTGTTGCTTTCTACATTGGGGACGTGAAAGAAGCCCTTTTCGTTTGTGTCACAGTCGAAGAGTTTCTCTTCCCGTGTCTTGCCTGTGCGCCATTCGCGGCGATAGACGGCCACGGAGCAGTCGGTGCGGATGCGGCCTGTCTTACGGTCCACGACGGCACCAAGGTGCTGGCCGTTCTGTTTGATGGTTTCCAGATAGATTGTCAAGGCCGAGCAGTCGAGGTTGACGGCGCAGACATTCTGCTTCTTGTCGAAGCCCGATGTCGATGAGGCGAGCAGGACGTACTTGCCGGGGGCGAGGGAGGGGAGCTCCAGCGGATTGTCGTGGCTCTCGTAGTCCTTCGGGTCGCCCGGGGCTGCCGTCCAGCTCTTCAGCACAGGCTGCTTCAGGTAGTAGTCGAGGTCGCATTGCTCCTTGCCCTTAGTGGCCTTGACAATGCGTAGCCACACCTTGCCGATATTCGTTCCTTTCAGGATGGCCGTGTTCGTCTGCTCGGGCAGGATGGGCGTGGGTGCTGTTACCGACAACTCGGGATGCTCCAGACGGGCGATGAGGTTCTTGCTCTGGATGGCCCCTTGGCTCTTGGGGGCTATCTCGATGGCCTTGCGGGCGAGGCCATAGGCTTTCACCTTCGGTTTATCGACGCCGATGCGGTCTTCGTCGTTCTCATCGAGATCACTCCAGTATTGGGCTAAGCGATAGTACCACGTGGCACGTTCGTTGGCCGAAAGCTTGTATGCCTCTACCAGCCGCTCCAACCCCTCGCGGTAACGCACTTTCTCGAAGAAGGCGTGATGGCGGATGAGGTCGAGCCGCTGCTCGTCCAGCGCCTGGCGCAGGGCGGCGTCCTTGTCGTTCTGGTGAAAGCGGGTGAGTTCCTGCAAGAGCATCAGGTTCCGCACCAAGGGCACATCTTTTTTTACCGCTAATTCCTCATGAATTCCTAATTCCTCATTCCTGATTCCTAATTTTAAAAACTCCTCCGCCGTACCGTAGAGGGCATCTTCCTCGAAGAGTGCCTGTACGGCCTCGTCGTCGTTGTCTTTATTGTTGTAATTGACGATGCTCTGTACCACAACGTCGTAGAGCGTGGGGCGGAACGCCTGCCCTGTCTTGTTACCCATCTCCAGCATCTCGGCATAGTCGGCGATGGGGGTACGTTTCAGCACGTCGGCAGCTGCGAGCGCCTTGTCCTGCAGGCTGCGGATGGTGGTCAGGAAGGTCTGCTCGTCCCATTGGGCGATGTCGTCCGTCGGCTCTTCCAAAGGCAGGTTGCGGCGGATGTTCCAGTCGTTCCAGTCGAAGTAATGCTGATAAATCTCAGCCAGATAAAGGCAACGTAGTGCCTCGTCGGTGTCGCCCAGGCTGCCTTCGATGGAGCGGTAGCGGTCGATGGCCTTCTGAGTGGCGTCCTCCTCGTATGCTTGCTCTGCTTGAGTCAGAATGACGGCACCTTGCAGCGTGCGGAAACTATTCTGCTCTGTCCGTGCCGTGTCGAAGAGCTTTTGTGCTTTCTCGTGGGCTGTGCGGTAGTTGCCCTTCTTGATGAGCTCACGCACCTCAGTCCACCCCTTGGTGTAGTTAGTTGCGCCGAATCCAGTCGTCATACTTAATGCTAATAAGATGAAAGTGAAAAATCGTTTCATAATAAAGAGGAAATATTTAGTGAAGTCTGAGGTAGGAGGTAAGAGGTCTGAAGTAAGAAGTCTGAAGTAAGAAAGTCTGAGGTAAGAAGTCAGAGGACGTGTTCGTTAAACATTAAACATTAAACGTTAAACAAGTCCTCCATGTCGGCGGCTCCGGTGGCGAAGCGGCTCTTGCCAAGGTGGCGGTAGGCGAGGTCGGTGACCTCGCGTCCGCGTGGGGTACGCTTCAGGAAGCCCTCCATGATGAGGAACGGCTCATAGACCTCCTCCAGCGTGCCCGGGTCTTCGCCGAGGGCGGTGGCGATGGTGCCGACGCCCACAGGGCCGCCCTTGAACTTGTCGATGATGGTGTTGAGAATCTTATTGTCGATTTCGTCCAGTCCGTAGCGGTCGATGTTGAGCGCTTCGAGGGCATAGCGGGCGATGTCGAGGTCGATGGTGCCGCTGCCCTTCACCTGGGCGAAGTCGCGCACACGGCGCAGCAGGGCGTTGGCCACACGGGGCGTGCCGCGGCTGCGGCGGGCAATCTCGCCCAGCGCCTCCGTCTGGCAGGGCACGCCTAAGAGCCGGGCCGAGCGTCCCAGAATCTTCGCCAGTGTCGCCGCGTCGTAGTATTCCAAGTGCATGTTGATGCCGAAGCGGGCGCGTAGCGGTGCCGTCAGCAGGCCGCTGCGCGTGGTGGCGCCGACGAGCGTGAAGGGGTTGAGGTCAATCTGTATGCTGCGTGCCGAGGGTCCTTTGTCGATCATGATGTCGATGCGGTAATCCTCCATCGCGCTGTAGAGGTACTCCTCCACCACGGGGCTGAGGCGGTGGATCTCGTCGATGAAGAGCACATCGTGCGGTTCCAGCGAGGTGAGCAGCCCCGCCAGGTCGCCCGGCTTGTCGAGCACGGGGCCCGACGTCACCTTGAAGCCCACGCCCAGTTCGTTGGCGATGATGTTGCTCAGCGTCGTCTTGCCCAGTCCGGGAGGGCCATGCAGTAGCGTGTGGTCGAGGCTCTCGCCGCGCAGCCGCGCAGCCTGCACGAACACACGCAGGTTATCCACCACTTTCTCCTGCCCGCTGAAGTCGTCGAACGACAGCGGTCGGAGGGCGTTCTCATAGTCCTTGTCGGCTACATTCCGCTGCTGGCTCCTGATGTCAAACGTTTCGTCCATATCTGGTTTACTTCTTTTTCTGATGTTTGTGGGCCCGATGAATCCTTTTCATCATACAAAAGTAAACCATGTCAACAGATAATGCAAATTTATTCACATTTTTTCATGTAAAAGGCCTGAATGTATGCCCAGGTAGTAATTGCTACTCGCCCCAATAGCTTTCGATGTTATCTCATCAGCACCTTCTTCCCGTTTCTGATAATCACTCCCTTCTGCGTTCTGTCGGAAGGACGGCCTTGAAGATCGTAGGTGGAGTGAGCCGATGGCTTGACGGTTGGGGCGCAGACGCTGCGGGTGATGTCATCAAAGTACGAACGTGGTATCGTGTACATTGTCTCTGTTGCGTTAGACCAAATATTTAGCGTATCCCCAATTAGGGAAAGACCAATGGGGAGGTTCAGCCCGAAAACTCCCGCTCGGAAAAACTCAAATAAATTTGGTTTTTCTCTCGCTTACTCGTACCTTTAATCCCCCTATGGGGGCTTTTAGATAGGGGTCGCCTCGGATAATTGCAAATAAATTTGCATTATCGCTCGGCTCACCCTATCTTTGCAAGATAAAAAAGATATTTTGCGACATGGTGCTGAATTATATTTGGATAGCGTTTTTTCTGGTGGCCTTTGTGGTGGCGCTGGCGCGGCTGGTGTTCATGGGCGACACCTCGGTGTTTCCTGCCATGATAGACGGCACGTTCTCGTCCGCCAAGACGGCTTTTGAAATCTCCATCGGGCTGACGGGGGTGCTCTCGCTGTGGATGGGTGTGATGAAGATTGGCGAGCGGAGCGGCGCCGTGGGCAGGCTGGCACGATGGCTCAGCCCCGTGCTGACGAAGCTGTTTCCCGAGATTCCAAAGGACCACCCCGTCATGGGTACCATGTTCATGAATATCGCGGCCAATATGCTGGGGTTGGACAACGCCGCTACACCCATGGGACTGAAGGCGATGGAGCAGCTGCAGGAGCTGAACCCGAAGAAGGACACGGCGTCGAACGCCATGACGATGTTCCTGGTGCTGAACACCAGCGGACTGACCATCATCCCCGTCAGCGTGATGGTCTATCGCGCCCAGCTGGGAGCGGCACAGGCAACGGATGTCTTCGTGCCCATCCTGCTGGCGACGTTCTTCTCGACGCTGGTGGGACTGGTGGTGACTTGCCTGGTGCAACGCATCAACCTCCTGAACAAGACGCTGTTGCTCTTCGTGGGCGGGCTGTGTGTGCTGGTGGCGGGGATTATCTGGGGCTTCAGCCGCATGTCGTCCGAGACGATGAACACGGTCTCGACGCTGGTGTCGAGCATTCTGCTCATGGTCATCATCGTGGGGTTCATCGTGGCGGGTATGGTGAAGAAGCGCAACGTCTATGAGGACTTCATCGAAGGGGCGAAGGGCGGTTTCACGACGGCTGTGCGCATCATCCCCTATCTCGTAGCCATGCTGGTGGGCATCGCCGTGTTCCGTGCGTCGGGCGCCATGGACGGCGTGACGAACGGCATCGCTTGGGTTGTACGCCAATGTGGGGGCAGCACCGACTTCGTGGGAGCCCTGCCGACTGCCCTGATGAAGCCGCTCAGCGGCAGCGGAGCAAGGGGTATGATGGTCGATGCCATGACGGCCTACGGCGCCGACTCGTTCGTGGGACGTCTGGCGAGCATCTTCCAGGGCAGCACCGACACCACGTTCTACATCCTGGCCGTCTATTTCGGTTCGGTCGGCATCCGCAAGACGCGCCACGCCGTGCCCTGTGGCTTGGCAGCCGATGCCGCCGGCATCATAGCCGCCATCTTCATGGCATACCTGTTTTTTAGTTAAAAATTATAGTCTAACGTTTAACATTATTGGGGTCTATGGTCTATAGTCTATGGTCAATCGCTTTTCGCGGCCTCTGGCCGCCACGCCCCAAAAGGGGCGTAAAAAGCTATAGACTATCGACTATCGACTATTGACCATTAATAGCCAATGATTACTTTCCAGTCAGACGGCGTGGCCCAGCCGGATATAGACAAGAAGAGGGTTAGCGAGTGGATAGTGGCTGTTGCCCGCAGCTATGGCAAGCGGACGGGCGCCATCGGCTACCGTTTCGTGGACGATGAAAACATCCTCGCCGTCAACCGCCAGTTCCTCGGCCACGACTACTATACGGACATCATCACTTTCGACTACTGTCACGCCGACGTGGTGAGCGGCGACATGGTCATCAGCCTCGACACGGTCCGCACGAACGCCGAGCAGTTCGTGGCCTCGTTCGACACATCGCGTTTCCGCTCTGCCTACGACCAGGAGCTCCATCGCGTCATCATCCACGGCATCCTTCACCTCTGCGGCCTGAACGACAAAGGTCCGGGCGAGCGCGAACAGATGGAAGCCGCCGAGAACCGCGCACTTGACATGTTTTAATACGTTTTTTTCGACTACGAATTACGCGAATTTGAACTAGTTAAGAGTTAGGAATTAAGAGTTAAGAAAAATAGTCTTTCTAATGAAAAACCGCTTATAATGGTATTGTCTGAACTCCTGAACTCTTGAACTCCTGTACTCCCCCAAAAATGTGTATTTCGTAGAAAAAAACAGGATAGGCCTGCCAAAAATTCGTGTAATTCGTATAATTCGTAGTTTAAAATTTGCTCTCCATGCGCATTCTCTTTATCCACGGTTTGGCGTCCAGCGGGGTCTATAAGACGGCTGAGTCGCTTCGCATCCTGTTCCGTCCTTGCGAGGTGGTGGCGCCCGACGTGCCCATAGACCCTGTAGAGGCGTTGCCGATGTTGCGCGGCATCTGTGCGGAAGCGCAACCGGACCTTATCGTGGGGCTGTCGCTGGGCGGTTTCTGGGCGCAGAAGCTGCGTGGGTATCGGAAGATTTGCATCAATCCCGACTTCCATCCCTCAGCCCGTCTCCATACGAAGATGGGCGAGAACACCTGGCTCTCGCCCCGCCGCGACGGGGCGACGACCTTTACCGTTACGCCGGCCATCTGCCAAGGCTATGCCGAGGTAGAGAAAGACCAGTTTGACGGGCTGACAGATGAAGAGAGAGCCCTTACCGCAGGACTCTTTGCCGACCATGACGAGCTTGTGGACGGCTACGATGAGTTCGCCCTTCACTACCCCGGCTCTGCTCATCGTTATCCCGGTCGTCACCTCCCCATCTTCCCTGAGCTGCGTGACTACCTCGTGCCGTTGGCCCGCGAGTTTTTAATTAAGAATTAAGAGGATTCTGGTTTAACGTTTAATGTTTAACGTTTAACGAACACGTCGGTTCAAGACTGACAGACTATCAGACTATCAGACTGAGAGATAAAAGCCCTGCTACTGCGCCGTCCACGAAACATTCATCTGATAGTCTGTTAGTCTAAAAGTCCGAAAGTCTGATAATCCCTAACCTCTAACCCAATTTACATCATTCATAAACCGTGAACAGAGAAAATATGGAGCAGCGAGCGCAAACAAACATGTCTGATTTGCCAAGTCGTGACAAGATAAGACAACGTCAAATCTATAAGGTGACGCTTGTGGGCAGCGTGGGCAACGTGGCTTTGCTGGCGTTCAAGTTTGCTGCCGGCATACTGGGGCATAGCGCCGCCATGATTGCCGATGCCGTCCATTCGCTTTCCGACTTCATCACGGACATCGTCGTGCTGGCCTTCGTCAGCATCAGCGCCAAGCCGCAGGATGCGTCGCACGACTATGGGCACGGGAAGTACGAGGCCATCGCCACGTTGTTCATCGGCTTGGCCCTGCTGGCGGCAGCCATCAGCATCATGACCTCGGGTGCCCTGAAGCTGGCGGCGTGGATAGGCGGCGAGCAGCTGCCGGCGCCGGGCATGCTGGCCCTCTGGGCGGCGCTGGCGTCAATCGTGGTCAAGGAGCTGCTCTATCGCTACACCGTGCGACGGGGCAGGGAGCTGGATTCGCAGGCTGTCGTGGCCAATGCCTGGCATCATCGGAGCGACGCCCTCTCGTCTATCGGCGCAGCCATCGGCATCGGCGGAGCCATCCTGCTGGGCCATCGGTGGACAGTCCTCGACCCGGTGGCATCCATCGTCGTCGGCGCTATGCTGGTGAAGGTGACGGTCGATTTGCTGAAGGGCAGCATCGGCGAGCTGACCGACCATTCGCTGTCGGGCGAGGTGGAACAGGAAATAGAAAACATCATCTGTGCCTTCCCCGATGTCTCTGAACCGCACAATCTTCGCACCCGTCGCATCGGCAACCGCATCGCCATCGAGGTACACGTCCGTATGGACGGCAATCTGCCTTTGTGGAAAGCCCACGAGCATGCTTCGGCCATCGAGCAGAAACTACGCGAGCGTTTCGGGGAAGAAGCACTTGTCACCCTCCACATGGAGCCTACGAAGCAGCGAGAGCCATCCAAGTTTGCTTGAAGATGGCCGAGTCGCGAAGGAGGAAGGCCGAAGGTCAGCCGACGAAGGAAGCAAGGGCAGAGTAAACTAGTTTAAGCTCACTTAGCTCTTAACTCTTAATTCTTAACTAAATAGCGTATGCCTCCGAAAGTAGTGTTAGACTAAGAGCGGAGGAACTGTAGTACAGCTTCGTTGAATGCCTCAGGACATTGGTTGGCAATGAAATGGCTGCCTTTGATGAGCGTGAGCCGGGCATCGGGGATGCTGTCGGCGATGAGGCGCGTGTGGTCGTCCTTGATCATGTCGTTGGTGCCGGCGATGACGAGCGTCGGCGACTGGATGCCGCTTAGCGCCCGAGAGGGTATATTCGGGTCGTTCACCATCAGCCCCAGCAGCTCCGCCTTGCGGCGAGCTCCCTCGTGCCGGCGGGCAAACAGCCGGGCTATGCGATAGCCAATCTCAATGGGCAGCTGCACGCTCCGCTTCACCCCCGAGGCGTCGAGGTTGGCGCCGTTCAGGATGAGCTTGTCCACCCTTTCGGGATAGGCCAGAGCAAAGACCAGGGCGATATTCCCTCCGTCGGAGAAGCCGAGGAGGTGTGCCTTGCCGATGGTGTGGAGGTCCATGAACTCCAGCAGGTCGTCGGCAAACTGACGGATGGTGAACGGCGCCGTGCCCCGCGGCGTCAGCCCATGCCCGCGCGTGTCAAGGGCCATGACGTGAAATCCGGCCGCCGCGAACGCGTCCATCTGATGCGCGAAGTACGAGCAGTCCTCCCCGTTGCCATGCAGCAGGATGAGCGGCTCACCCTCTCCTTGTTCTATATAGTGATGCACGATATCCATTTCTTTCTCAAAACTACTTTTCAAAATGGGTTGACATTGGTCTTCCTCCTCCTCGCAAGGCATAGCTCAAACAAGTTTGGCTCTGCACTTGCTTCGTTCGTCGGTTGACATTCGTCAGCCGTCTGTGCAATTGACAATTGATAATTATAATTGACAATTAATTTCCATTATCTATTGGTGGAGTAGAGGTTGACGCCTGGGACGTAGCAGGTGGTGGAGTGGGGAAGACGCTCGAGGCGATGGGTGGCAAGCAGGTTGTTGATGCGCCGCCGGGCGGTAGTGCGCGAGCAATGGCACATGGTGGCGTAGTTCAACATTGTGATAACGTCATGATTGTCAAACCAGTCGCGGATGAGGGGTATGCTGCTGCGCTCTGAGATGATGGAGCGGGTGTCGGCGATGACGTGGAACTTAATGCCCTCCAGCCCCTTCAGGAGTGCTTCCGTGGGGCGGAACGTGATGCCCTTCGCGACGATGTCGCTGTCGTGGATGTCGCGGGTGCCATACATGGGTTGGGTGGTGCCGATGCTGAGGTCGAACGTGCCGATTTTGTCGAGGCACACCATCTGCCCCTTGCGGAGGCATTTTGTCATGATGTCCTGCAGCTCGGTGAGAACGTGAATGACGTCGCCCCGCGTGAGGGACGAGCCATGCTGGATTTCTGCGGCAAGCTCCTCTGTCGTGATGGGACTCAGCCCCTGGCGGGTGATGCGGATGCCGTCGTCGCGACGCTCGCTGCCCGTCACGATGGTGCGCTTGCTGGCGCGGCAGAGAATGGGGGCTTTTTTGGACTCTTTGTCAGTCTCTACGGGTGTTTTTCCTTTGCTCATAGAATATAGGTGTTATGGTTGTTGTTATTGACTTTTACTCTGTACCATCGCGATGAAACGATTGTGCCATCGCGATGGTTCATTCGTGTCATCGCGATGGTTCATCCATACCATCGCGATGGTACATCGCAGTTTTGACTGCGTTGCAAAGGTAGATATTGATTTCGGAACATCCAAATAATGTGCAAAAAAAGTAACAAAAAATGCTCCGCAAAAGCGTGTTACTGTACATCTGGCGTCAGAAAGACGTATTATCTTTGCATCGTCTGGTGACGGGCTAACCACTCCCGCATCGGTCATACTTATGGAAAAAGTTTCCGATTTTTCAACACTTCACCCCATGCTGCAGGCTGGGGAGTATCTGAACAACCGCTACCGCTTCCGTCGCAACCGTCTGGACGGTCGTCTGGAGGCTGCGCCGAAGGAGGCGGGGCGTTTCGTGCCCGTCGGCAAGGAGTGGAAGCGCTCCGTGCTGATGGAGCTGCTGGGCGTGGGCATCGGCGTGAACGGCACGACGGCGCTCGACATCGTTATTGATAACGCCGCCGTACCCCTCTACGACCCCATCGCCGAGTGGCTGGGACAGCTGCCCGCTTGGGACGGCCAGAACCGCATCGACGTCTTCTTCCATCGCATCACGGCCGACGAGTGGGAGCTCGAAGTGCTCCATCGTGCCTTCCTCGCCACTGTGGCGCAGATGGGCGGCCTCTCGGGACGCTACGGCAACGAGCTCTGTCCCGTGCTCATCAGTCCCGTGCAGGGCTGGGGCAAGAGCAAGTCCGTCCGCCGTCTGCTGCCGCCCGAGCTTGACGCCTACTTCACGGACACCTTCAAACTGAGCAACGAGGACGACTGTCTGCGCCGCATGGCCTCCTTTGCCCTCATCAACCTCGACGAGCTCGACCACTACGGCCCCAAGCCGATGGCCTTGCTGAAAAACCTCATCCAGATGGGCGACATCAAGCTGCGCCGCGCCTACGCCAGCTGGATGGAGACGCGCCCGCGCATCGCCTCGTTCTGGGCCACCACCAACCGCAGGTATGTCCTGAACGATCCCTCCGGCTCGCGCCGTTTCTTCCCCGTCGTGCTGAAGCGGAGCCTCGACCTCAGCCTCGCCATCGACTATCCCCAGTTCTACGCCCAGGCCGTTGCTGAGCTCCGCGAAGGACGGCTGAAGCCGTGGTTTACGCAGGAGGAGAACCGCCGCATCGAAGAGCACAACCGTCCCTTCTGTGCCGACAAGTGCCTGAAGGACCTTTTGGATGAGCGCTTTGAGTCGCTCATCTGCCCGATGGACGGCTGTACCGATGTCATGGCAGAGCGGATGGGCTTCCTCACCGCCCAGGAGGTGTGGGACGACCTGATGAAGGCCAATCCGGAGCTGATGTCCTGCTTCTCGGAGCATCAGTTCGGCGCCAAGCTGAAGGAGCTGGGTGCCCAGCCTCTCCGCGGCGTGAACCATCGCCGCTACAACCTCCGCCGCCGTCCTGCCCCCGCCTCCGCCGACCTCGCCACCCTCTCCGCCTACGCCCAGTAGGCGGAGAGGGCGACAGCCCTCTTCCTTCAGCCATCAGTCCTCTTCCTTCAGCCCTCAGCCCTCATACCTCATACATCAGACGAATGTCAACCGACGAACGAAGCAAGTGCAGAGCCAAACTTGTTTGAGCTATGCCTTGCGAGGAGGAAGACGAATGTCAACCCATTTTGAAAAGTAGTTTCCTAAACGGAAGTATCTTCTTCTTTCCGCTAAATGTTTTCGGGAGAAAATGGCAGTTTC
The DNA here is from genome assembly GCA_024697785.1 of Bacteroidaceae bacterium. Taxonomy (GTDB): domain Bacteria; phylum Bacteroidota; class Bacteroidia; order Bacteroidales; family Bacteroidaceae; genus UBA1189. Next base: position 18,604 of record JAILEU010000158.1, read on the forward strand.
CGCCTTTTTTATTTGGTGGTTTTTGGCAGTTTCCGCCAAATGTTTGTGTTTTTCCAGTAGGCGATAGGTGGCATCTGCTATCTGGATATCCCCCGAGTTCGCTGCCTGTCTGGCTTGCCTATGCAGCTTGGCTGAAGGGCAAGCCAGAGAAGATGAGCGGTTTTTTGTGGGGCGATGCTTTGAAGTTTCGATTATACGTTGTAACTTTGCTGCCGAGAATCAAAAGTTAAGATGAGCATGATATTTGATGTAAATGCACATTTGCATACGCCTTATTCGTTTAGTGCGTTTGACGATGTGGCACAGGCGCTTGATATGGCGGCTGAAGAGAATGTGAAGGTGGTGGGCATCAACGACTTCTATAGCATGGACGGCTATCGCGAATGGCACGACGGTTGCGCCAGGCGCGGGCTTTATCCGCTTTTCGGCATGGAGATGATTGCGCTGAATGCTGATGCCCAGCGTGCGGGAATGCGCGTGAATGACCCCAATAATCCGGGTCGTACCTACCTGAGCGGCAAGGGTCTGGCTTACCCCGTCATCCTCAGCGGACGTGAGGCGGAGCAGCTGCGGGCGGTACGCGAAGAGAGTAACCGCCAAGTGGCCTTCATGTGCGCCAAGCTGAACGAGGTGCTTGACGCCAGGAAGGCTGGATTCCGCTTGGACTACGACGAACTTGTCCGCACGCTTACCCGTGGCAGTCTGCGTGAGCGTCATCTGGCCAAAGCGCTGAGGCTGGCTGCGGAGAAGATGTATGAGGTGAGAGGTGAGAGGTTAGAGGTTATGGGTGAGGGGTTAGAGGGAAAGCAGGCCGATGAGCTGGCCGGGTTCTATGAACACCTCTGCGGAAAGCCGCTGAAGTCGGACGTGACGGATGTGGCAGGGGTGGAGAACGAGCTGCGCAGCTATCTGCTGAAGGCGGGCGGCGCGGCGTTTGTGCCAGAGGAACCTGCTGCGTTCCTGCCCGTGGAGACGGTATGCGCCATCATCCGGGCGGCAGGCGGCATCCCCACCTATCCCTTCCTGGCCGACGATGCCAAGGGCGGCTTTACCGACTTCGAGGGAGACCTCATGCGGGCTGCCGACACGTTGCGCCGTAGGGGCATCCCGTCGGTGGAGTTTATCACCACGCGCAACACGACGCCTGTGCTGGAGCAGTATGCGGGCTACCTCGAGGACGAAGGCTTCATCGTCACCTTCGGCTCGGAACATAACACCCCTGCGATGGAGCCCATCCGGCTGCGTACCCGCGATGCCGAAAGCCTGACGGACAAGCTGCGAGCCATCAACTGGCGCGGAGCCTGCCGTATTGCCGCCCATCAGGCCGGGCTTGGCGCCGATGCCGCCGCCGGAGAACGGCTGATTCTTAATGAAAAATGAAGAGTTCTTGTTTAACGTTTAATGCATAACGAGGAGTTCAGGAGTTCAGACAAATGTCCTGCCGCAAGGACATTAAACGTTAAACGAAAAATATCAATTATCATTTTTCAATTATCAATTGCGCCGAAGGCGCCTGTCTGCGACGCTACGTGAATGTCCGTGAATAATCCGTGAATGCCCGTAAATAACTTTTACCTCTTACTTCGAACCTCTTACCTCGCTGAGGACGTGCTCGTTAAACATTAAACGTTAAACATTAAATATTAAACGTTAAACTAAAAATCCTAATTATCAAATGGTAGAACTGGATTCCCTGATAGCCTTGTCGCACAAGTATGGCTCCGACCCTCGCTATGTCATCGCCGGAGGCGGAAACACCTCATATAAGAATAAGGAGAAGATGTGGGTGAAGGCCAGCGGCCATGCGCTGGCTACCATCACCGAGGAAGGCTTTGCCGTCATGGACCGTGCTCGTCTGGCTCCTATGGCCACTAAGGCCTACAGCGCCGATGCCGCGGAGCGCGAGCAGCAGGTGAAGGACGACCTTGCTGCAGCCTGCCTGACGCCGGCCCGCCGACCCTCTGTCGAGACATCGCTCCACGAGACCATGAGCGTCCGCTTTGTCGTACACCTCCACCCCACGCTGGTGAACGGCCTGATGTGTTCGGTCAAGGCAGAGGAACTGTGCCATACGCTCTTCCCCGATGCCCTCTATGTGGAATATACCGACCCGGGCTACACACTCTTCAAGAAAGTGCACGACCGCATGGCGGCCTACAATGCCGAGCGGGGGCAGGAGCCGCAGGTCATCTTCCTCCAGAATCACGGCGTCTTTGTCGGAGCCGACACAACGGAGGAGGTGGAGAAAATCTACGAAGATATTTTTGAAAAGATCCTTTCGGCCTATCAGCCTAACAGACAAGCAGACGGTTCAAGACTGACAGACTATCAGACTTTCACTCTGAATACCATCCCTGCTATCCGCCAGATGCTGAGCCGAGGGGGGCGGGGATTAAAGACGCTCAGGGTGACGGCCAGCGACCTCGCCCTGCATTTTGCCGAGAGCGCGGCCCGTTTTGAACAGGTGGCAACGCCTTTCACTCCCGATATGATTGTCTATTGCAAGTCGCAGTACGTCTATCTGGATGCCGACGACGCAGACTCCCTGCTCGCCCAGGCCGAGGATAGGATTGAGGCCTATGTCAGCCAGCGCGGCCATACGCCGAAGGTCCTGCTCATCAAGGGCATCGGGCTGGTGGCTGTGGGCGATCACGCCAAGGAGGCCGACACCATTACCGCCGTCTTCACCGATGCCATGCAGATTGCCTGCATAGCCGAATCGTTTGGCGGGGCACACGGCATGAAGCCCGCGTGGGTGTCGTTCATCGACAACTGGGAGGTGGAGAACTACCGTCGCCGCGTGAGCAGCGGCACTTCCGCGGGTCGGATGGCCGGCAGGACAGCCATCGTCACCGGCGCGGCACAAGGCTTCGGCGAGGGCATCGCCCGGCTGCTGATGGCCGAGGGCGCCAACATCGTCGTGGCGGACATCAACGAGACCGTCGGACAGCAGACCGTCGCCTCATTCAATCGCGAGGCAAAGAACAACCAGGCCATCTTCGTCAAGACGAACGTCAGCGATATCGAGAGCATACGTGCACTTGTCCATGAGACGCTGATGGCCTTTGGCGCCGTCGATGTCTTCGTCAGCAACGCCGGCGTGCTGCGTGCCGGAAGCCTCGATGACCTGACCATCGAACAGTTCGAGTTCGTCACCCGCATCAACTATATGGCCTACTTCTACTGCGCCAAGGTGGTGAGCAAGGTGATGAAGACGCTTACGAAGTACGACCCCGACTACTTTGCCGACATCATCCAGGTGAACAGCAAGAGCGGTCTGCGCGGCTCGAAGGCCAACTACGCCTATGCCGGCAGCAAGTTCGGTGGCATCGGGCTCACGCAGTCGTTTGCGCTTGAGCTGGCGCCCTTCCGCATCAAGGTGAACAGCATCTGCCCGGGCAACTTCTACGACGGCCCGCTGTGGAGCGACCCCGAGAACGGCCTGTTCGTGCAGTATCTCCGTGCCGGCAAGGTGCCAGGAGCAACAACCGTCGAGGATGTCAAGGCGTACTATCTGGCCCAGGTGCCCATGCGCAAGGGCTGTACGCCTGCCGATGTGACGAAGGCCATCCTCTATGCCATCGAACAGACGGGCGAGACGGGACAGGCCATTCCCGTCACCGGCGGACAGGTGATGCTGAGCTAAATGGACAATGGATAATTGACAATGGATAATGGATAATGGACAATTCAAAATGAAAGAGAACAATCGTGTGGCATTTTTGGACTGGACGCGCTTCGTGGCCTGCTTCATGGTGATGCTGGTGCACTCCATCGAGCCTTTTTATCTGGGCGATGGCGGCACGCTTATACAGACGCGCGGCGATGCCATCTGGTGTACGGTCATTAACTCCGCCTTGCGCGTGGCCATCGGGCTGTTTGTCATGACCTCCAGCTATCTGCTTGTGCCGCTGAAGTACGACACACGGACGTTCTTCCGCAAGCGCTTTGTCCGCGTGTTCATCCCCTTTGCCATCTGGTCGTTGCTCTACGCCATCTTCATGCCCTTTGGCAAGGGAACGACGGATGTGCTGGGTGCGCTGAGGCAGTTGGTGTTCAACCTGAATATGGACTCCGGCCACCTGTGGTTTGTCTATATGCTGCTGGGCGTCTATCTCGTCATGCCCGTGGTCTCTCCCTGGCTGGAGAAGGCCACGAAGCGCGAGGAACAGGCCATGCTGCTTCTCTGGGCGTTCACCACGCTCGTCCCCTTCTTCCGCAAGGCGTCGGAAGCCCTTCTCGGAACGTCCGAGTTGTGGGGCGAAGCCAACTGGAACGAGTTCGGCACGCTCTACTACATCAGCGGTTTCATGGGCTACGTGGTGCTGGGACACTATTTCAAGAAGTATGTCGGTCCGCTCACGTGGCGCCGGACGCTGGCCATCGCCCTGCCGCTGTGGGTGGTGGGCTACGCCATTACTGCCGGTTGGTTCTGGAGCCGCATCCCTACGAGCTATCCCGTCAAGGATGCCATCGACCTTGCCGTTGACATGGAGCAGAGCTGGCGTTTCTGCTCGGTGGGCGTGGTGATGCAGGTGATTGCCGACTTCCTGGTGTTGCGTAAGATCACTTCGGAGGGCGGATTCTACCGCCGTGTGGTGTTGCCCGTCTCCAAAGCCAGCTACGGCATGTACCTGTTGCACATGTTCGTGCTCGTGGCGGTATTCCCCTGGTTCAACGGCCTCCCGACGCCGCTCCACATGCTGGCATGTGCCGCAACCACGTATGTAATCTCAGCGGTAATAGCCCTGTTGCTGCAGCGTGTCCCCTACATAGGTAAATACTTGGTTGGATAGGATGGAAATGAGAACTCGGATACTCTGGTTTATCGCTCTGCTCTTGACAGCGGGACATCTCTCGGCAGCCGATGACGGAATGCAGCATCTGCGCATCAGCACCGAGATGCGTACCGACTACCGCAACGACCTCGGCCACCCGGGCGTGGGCGTCGCGGCAGGCGATAATGGTTTCCGCGTCAACAACCTGTTCCTGCGCATCGACGGCCGCATCGACGACCATTTCTCATACGCCTTCCGCCAGCGCCTCAACCGCATGAACCCCGACCCCTCGGTGATGGCCTCCGTCGATTGGGCGCAGCTCATCTGGAGCCCCGACGAGCGCTGGAGCCTTGCTGCCGGCAAGCAGGTGATGGAGGTTGGCAGCATGGAGTACGACGCCAACCCGAACGATGTGTTCCGTTACTCCGAATGGATTCACCAGGCGGAAGCCTATCAGCTGGGCGCCTCCGTCACCCGCCATCTCGGAGCGAACGACGACGTCGTCTTTCAGATTACCCAGAGCCTGTGCGACAACGAGGCGCTCCACCGCTATTTCTCCTACAACATCAGCTGGCGCCACAGCGGGCCGGGCATCTGGCGCCCATACTGGTCGGCCAACCTCCACCAGTATGCGCCACGAGGCTACATGGCCATGACGGCGTTGGGCAACCGCTTCTACTTCGGCCATTGGTGGATCTGCCTCGACTGGGTGCAACGTAGCACGCTCCGGCATATCCGTCAGACGGGCCGTCCGGCCGAGGACTTCACGCTCATCGGCTGTGTTGACTGGCGGATGACGCGCCACGTGACGCTCACCTTCGAAGGCTCGTACGACCATAATGCCGACGATGCCGACGACGGCCTCGCCTTCGTGGGCACCCGTCTGGGTGTCATCGGAGGCGGCATCCTCTGGTATCCCATGGCCGACAGCCGCTACCGCCTCCACGCCACCTTCAGCCACACCTTCGGCGACAACCCGAACGGCACGCTCCATCCCGATGCCTGGGGGCTCAACATAGGCCTCACCTGGCGATTGAACCTTATTGATAATTAAAAATTATAAAAAATGAAGAATGAAAAATGAAGAATGAAGAATAAAAAGCCCTGCCAGCAGCAGTGGAAACAGAGAAGATGGTATGCGATTTACGAGACATTTCAAGTTCAGCAGGTATGATAAAAACATTGGCAGGAACGCCCCGAAGGGGCAATGAGCACCCAGCCCAGGGCAACGCCCTGGGTACAAACGGCCAAAGTAACTTTCGCCCTGAAGGGGCAAATCTTGGAGCAGCGAGAGCCAACAAACTTGTTTGTTTGGCCGAGTCGCGACAAGATAAGACTAAGTCAAAAGCTTTACAA
>JAILEU010000152.1 GCA_024697785.1 Bacteroidaceae bacterium
AGATCCATCTTCTCGAACTTCGGGTCGGAAGCCCTCAGCGAACCGCGGCAGACCTTGATCCAACCGTTCTCGCCATAAATTTGAAGTCCCTGCTCGCCGCCGTTATAGGGTTCCTCGGTGACGATGACGCCGTTGTCGTACTCAAAGGTGAGCACGTCATACTTTCCGTATCCGGCAGGACTGATCTTGACGGGACCGCCGTTGCCGTCCTTGCCGATGGCCCATTGGGCAATGTCGAACATGTGGGCTCCCCAGTCGGTCATCAGTCCGCCGCCGGTCACCTTATACCAGCGCCAGGCGCCCCACAGCTGTTCGTCGTGCTCCTCGCTGATGATGGGGTCGAGGTCGGAGTGATACCACACCGAGGTGGGCAGCGGCCCGAGCCACTTGTCCCAGTTCAGTCCGGCAGGCACCTCCATCTTCGGCAGCGTGCAGGGCATAGGAGCGGCACTCTTCGGGTTGACGCTGTTACGTCCGCAATGGACCTTGATTTTTTCTATCTTCCCCATGATGCCTTCGCGACAGAGCGTGGCAGCATGGATGAACTCGCCGCTGCTGCGCTGTTGGCTACCCACCTGCAGGATGCGGCCATACTTGCGCACAGCCTTGACGAGCTGCTGACCTTCGTAGATGGTAAGCGTCAGGGGTTTCTCTAGATAGACGTCCTTGCCGGCCTTGCAGGCAGCAATGGCGATGACGGCATGCTGGTGGTCGGGCGTAGCGATGACAACAGCATCGATGTCCTTGCGGGCCAGCAGGTCCTGATAGTCCTCATAGACATCCACCTTCACCTTCTTCTCGCCCTTACCCTGATAGTACTCCTTCACACGGCGTACGAAGCGGTCGCGCTTGATGTCATAGACGTCGCAGCCCGCCAGCACACGCACATCGTCAAAGGCCATGAACGTGCTCAGCAGGTACATCGCCTGCTGTCCCAGACCGATAAAGCCCAGGTTGACCGTACCGTTTGCCGACTTCTTCGCTGCCGCAGGAGCAGGTGCAGCCACCGTACCCGCATGCATTAAACCCGAAGGCGCAGCCATAGCCGCAGCCCCCAACGCACTCACTTTCAAAAACTCTCTTCTTTCCATGGTAATATCTTTATGACGTTAATTATAAATTGTCAGTTGGTCTAACGTTTAATGTTTAACGTTTAACGAATATATCCTATGATTCACTTCCTGCCTCATGGAAGTTAACGTTATCGTTATCGTTATCGTTTTCGTTCACCTCCTGCCGCATGGTCGTTAAACATTAAACGTTAAACGATAAACAAAAAAACTCTATTTCCTAATTCTATTAATCAGTCCTGTCAGCACGGTTCCTGGCCCGCACTCAACGAACTCCGTCATGCCGTCCTGGAGCATATTCATGACCGTCTGCGTCCAGCGCACGGGCGATGTCAGCTGCTTCAGCAGGTTTGCCTTGATGTCCGCAGCCTCTGTGTAAGGCTTGGCATCCACATTCTGATAGACGGGGCAGACAGGACGATTGAACGGCGTCGTCTCGATGGCGGCTGCCAGCTCTACGCGGGCCGGCTCCATCAGCGGCGAATGGAACGCACCGCCCACAGCCAGCGGCAAGGCACGCTTCGCACCCGCCTCCTTCAGCTTGGCGCAGGCCGTCTTCACAGCTTCCACCTCGCCCGAGATAACCACCTGACCCGGGCAGTTGTAGTTAGCCGGTACCACGACACCCTCCGTCTCATCGCAGATGCGCTCGATGACGTCATCTGCCAGTCCGATGACAGCCGCCATCGTCGAAGGCTGTGCCTCGCACGCCTTCTGCATGGCCATCGCGCGGGCATACACCAGCCGCAGGCCATCCTCGAAGCTCAGCGCACCCGCCGCCGTCAACGCCGAGAACTCACCCAGCGAATGACCAGCCGCCATGTCCGGCTTGAACTCCTCGCCCAGACAGAGTGCCGAGATGACAGAATGGAGGAAGATAGCCGGCTGCGTCACCTTCGTCTGCTTCAGTTCCTCGTCCGTACCCTCAAACATGATGTCCGTAATCCGATAGCCCAGGATTTCGTTTGCCTTGTCAAACAACTCCTTAGCCAATGCGTGGTTCTCATACAGGTCCTTGCCCATACCCACAAACTGTGCCCCTTGTCCGGGAAATACAAATGCTTTCATA
>JAILEU010000165.1 GCA_024697785.1 Bacteroidaceae bacterium
ACCGGCGTCAATCAGACGATGAACGACGCCCTCGTCGAGTGCCGCGAGAACTTTGCCACCTACTGGGGGCAGACTCTGGTCAATACCCTCCGCGCCCTGCACGAAGTGAAATATAGTTTGGATGATGAGGACACTGAAGCGTAATATCGACAAGGCTGAGATAGCCGACATGGAGACAGCCTGTTTCGGCGGGCGAATAATCGTACTGCAATCACCTGCAGAGGCCGAAAAGGCCGTTCGTTTTCTGATGAGTCAGCCCTATGTGGGCATCGACACCGAGACGCGCCCCTCGTTCCGTCGGGGACAGACGTTCGGCGTCTCCCTGCTGCAAGTTTCCACCGCCGACACCTGCTTCCTCTTCCGTTTGGCGCTGACGGGCTTCACCGAAGGGATGAAGCAGTTCTTCCAGTCGCCGTCGCCCGTCAAGATAGGCTTGTCGCTCCGCGACGACTTTGCCCGCCTCCACACCTCCGCCGACTTCGAGCCGAAGGGATATCTGGAGCTGCAGCAGAGCGTAGCGGAAATGGGCATCGAGGCACAAAGCCTGCAGAAGGTTTTTGCCATCCTGTTCGGCCGGCGCATATCCAAGTCGCAGCGCCTCAGCAACTGGGAGGCCGATGTCCTTACCGACGCGCAGAAACTCTATGCCGCCACCGACGCATGGGCATGCGTCCGTATCTACGAAGAACTGGAGCGCCTGAAGGATGAGGGATATGAGCTTCGCTAATGTAAATAGTAGATCGTTAAATAGTAAATTCTTCAATTATCAATTGCGCCGAAGGCGCCTAGCTTCATGGATAAAGTCGTCGTATTAAAAAAAGGGAAGGAAGAGTCGTTGCGCCGCTTTCACCCGTGGGTGTTCAGCGGAGCCATCCACCACATCGAAGGCCAACCCGCCGAGGGCGACGTTGTCCGTGTTGTCACGTCCGAAGGTGCCTTTCTCGCCTGGGGACATGTGCAGATAGGCAGCATCGCTGTCCGTGTGCTCACGTTCCGCGAGGATGAGGCCATCGACGCCGCCTTCTGGCGCCACCGCCTGCGTGTCGCTTATGACGTCCGCCGCAGCATCGGCCTTGCCGGCAGCGACCACACCAACAGCTACCGCCTCGTTCACGGCGAGGGCGACGACCTCCCCGGCCTTATCATCGACGTCTATGGCAGCACGGCCGTCGTTCAGGCCCATTCCGTCGGCATGCACGTCAGCCGCTTCGACATCGCCGATGCCCTCGCCGAAGTGCTCGACGGCGTCATCGACAACATCTACTACAAGTCCGAAACCACACTTCCCTACAAGGCTGGCATACGCGACGGGGACGGCTATCTGCGCGGCGGCGCAGCCGACGACATCGCCCTCGAGAACGGCCTCCGCTTCCACGTCGACTGGATGGGCGGGCAGAAGACAGGCTTCTTCGTCGACCAGCGCGACAACCGCGCGCTGCTCGAGACCTACGCCCGCTGGCGCCGCGTGCTCAACATGTTCTGCTACACGGGCGGCTTCTCTTTCTACGCCATGCGGGGTGGGGCAGCCATCGTCCACTCTGTCGACAGCAGCGCACGCGCCATCGACATCACCCGCTCAAACGTCGCCCTTAACTTCCCTGACGACCCCCGCCACACCGCTTTCGCCGAGGATGCCTTCAAGTTTCTCGACACGATGCCCGGCGCCGACGACCCTGACGGCTATGACCTCATCATCCTCGATCCGCCCGCCTTCGCCAAACATCGCGATGCCCTCCACAACGCCCTCCAGGGCTATCGTCGCTTAAACGCGAAGGCTTTCCAGAAAATCCGTCCCGGAGGCATCCTGTTCACCTTCAGTTGCTCGCAAGCCGTGAATAAGGACCAGTTCCGTACCGCCGTCTTCACCGCCGCCGCCCAGTCGGCACGCAGCGTCCGCATCCTCCACCAGCTTCACCAGCCCGCCGATCACCCCATCAACATCTACCATCCCGAAGGCGAATACCTCAAGGGCCTTGTGCTGTACGTCGAATAAGGGGATGGACGCCGCCGTTGCTTAACTTGAAGAGTAGTTGTGTCTTGTATGGAAAATAATGCTGAACTGGAGCTGGCGTGGCAGCTGGTGGAGAAGACGGGCATCAACGTGTTTCTCACCGGCCGTGCAGGGACGGGCAAGACAACGTTTCTGCGCCAGCTGAAGCAGCGACTGCCGAAACGCATGGTGGTGGTGGCGCCGACGGGCGTGGCAGCCATCAATGCCGAAGGGGTGACGATTCACTCGTTCTTCCAGCTGCCGCTCTCGCCCTTTGTGCCTGGCGGAACGGTGAAGAGCGACGCCCAGCGTAAGTACCAGTTCTCGAAGCAAAAGAAGAATATCATCCGTACACTCGACCTGCTGGTCATCGACGAGATTTCGATGGTGCGTGCCGACCTGCTGGACGCCGTCGATGACGTGCTGCGACGCTACCGCGACAGCAGCCGGCCCTTCGGGGGCGTGCAGCTGCTGATGATAGGCGACCTGCAGCAACTGGCGCCAGTGGTGAAGGACGACGAATGGACGCTGCTGCGCGAGTACTACGACACGCCGTTTTTCTTCGGAAGCCGCGCCCTGCAGCAGACACGCCATGTGACCATTGAATTGCAAAAGGTCTATCGGCAAACCGATCAGACGTTTGTTGACCTGTTGAATAAGGTGCGCACGGGAAGCCTGGATGCCAACGACATTGCCCGCCTGAACGCGCGCGTGGCCCGCACGGACGAGCCTCAGGAGGGCGTCATCCGTCTCACTACCCACAACCGCGAGGCGGACAGCTACAACGAGCGCCGCCTGACGGCCATTCGCGGCGAGGCGCATCGCTACAAGGCCAGCGTCGAGGGCACATTCCCCGAGACGTCCTATCCCGCCGACGAGACGCTGACGCTGAAGGTGGGGTGCCAGGTGATGTTTCTGAAGAACGACACGTCGCTCGAACACCGCTTTTACAACGGCAAGCTGGCGCGGGTGAGCGAGCTGAAGGACGACGAGATTGTGGTCGTGGGCCTCGACGACGGTCTGAGCATCAGGGTGGGGCTGATGGAGTGGACGAACGCGCGCTATGTCATCGACAAGGTGTCGCGCGAGATTCGCGAGGAGGTTGAGGGCGTGTTCCGCCAGTTTCCGCTACGGCTGGCGTGGGCCATCACCATCCACAAGAGCCAGGGGCTGACGTTCGACCGCGCCGTACTGGACGTGAACGCTGCCTTTGCGGCGGGGCAGGTGTATGTGGCGCTGAGCCGTTGCCGTACGCTTGAGGGACTGACACTAACGGAGCCGCTGCGACCGGGGTCGGTCATCACAGACGGCGCCGTCGGCCGCTACATGGACATGGAGCTGGCTGAGGCGCAGACGGTGAAGGGGCGCGTAGGCGAGCTGCAGCGGGAGTACTTCCTGCATCTCGTCGGCGAGCTGTTTGACTTCCAGCCTATCCGCTGGGCGTGGCAAAAGCTGCTGCGTCTGGTAGACGAGCATCTCTACCGCGTCTATCCGCGTCTGCTCACCCGTTATAAAGAGGCTTCGCCGCGGCTGGACGCGGAGGTGTTCGACGTGGCGCCCCGTTTCTGCCACCAATGTGCTACTATCGTGGCCGCCAGCGCCGACTATGAGGCCGACCCTCTTCTAAGCGAGCGGCTGCACAAGGCTTGCGTCTATTTTGAGGATAAGACATTCGGGCTGCTGGGACCGATGCTTGACGATGCGAAGACGCTGGAGAGCGACAACAAACGCGTGGCGGAGCAGCTAGCCGAGGCGCTGGACAATATCCGTGCGCTCTATGCCTTGAAGGTGAGCCTGCTGCGGCACGTGGCGCAGCACGGGTTCAGCATCTCGGATTACCTGAAGCAGAAGGCGCGTTTCACGCTCGACGGCGAGAAGCCCGCTGAGCCGAAGGAGAAGAAGTCGCCGCGCACGAAGACGGCTGAAAAGCGGCAATCGAAAGCACAGGGAAAAGCCATCCATGAACCTACCCCTAAAGCAGATTTTCAGAATTCCGGAGCTCCGGATGCCCAGAGTGCCTCCGTCAGGAGCGGGGCAGGGGAGTCGGACATCGCCTATCCGGAGCTGTTTGCAACGCTGCGTCGCTGGCGCGGCACGTTGGCGTTCCGCGAACACAAGAGTGCATTCATGATTCTCTCCAACGCGGCGCTCATCGCCATCTCTAACGCGTTGCCCACCAACCTGACCGAACTGAAGCGCCTCAAGGGCATCGGCCCTGCGAAGGCCGCCCTATACGGCGACGAAATCCTCGACCTTGTCCACGACTACATAGCCGAAAACGCCGACTGGTGAGAAAGCTAATACCACGTTCGTAGCGTTAAACTCTGTGGGCTCAGAATCAAACGCTGGCGAAATAGAATCAAACGCTGGCGAAATAGAATCAAACGCTGGCGAAATAGAATCAAACGCTGGCGAGATAGAATCAAACGCTTGCGAGATAGAATCAAACGCTGGCGAATTAGAATCAAACATTATCAGTAGGCCGTCACTCCTCTCTTTCCTCTTCTCCTTTTAAAAGGAAAATCTCAAAAACACCCCAACACCTACCTGGATTCATGTAATTGCGTATGGTAAAGTGATTTAACTCAGGTAGGTGTTTTTCGAACACCTACCTAACACCTACCTAATACCTACCTATCACCTACCTCAACACTTATCTTTACATGAACTCTTTTCCTTACTCTAACCATAGAGCAAATGGGGCGACAGATGAGTTTAGAGCCAATCAGGAGTTGGATTAGAGTCAGGTAGGTGTCAGGTAGGTGTTAGGTAGGTGTTAGGTAGGTGTTAGGCAAACACCTACCTAGACTAAACTGTTATAAAACAATTCGTTGGAAAGAAATAGGTAGGTGTTTGCCGTTTTTCGTGAAAAACGATAAATCTTTTACTCTAATCCGTGGCAGTACTTGACGCCGATGCGGTCGTAGAGCTGTAGGAGACGGGGCAGACGGGCGGTGAAGCTGTCCCAGTCCTTCTGCTCGGGGCGGCACCATTGCACTTCGGCGGCGGCGCCGAGGCGGGGAAGCAGCTGGTAGAAGGCAAACTCAGGATAGGCAATGTATTCTGTCCAGAGGTTGACCTGCTGACCGAGGATACATTGTTGCTGCTCGACGGTGAGGCTGTCGGGTAGGACGGGCTCGAACGAATAGACCTTGCTGGCGGAAACGATGTAGCCGCCGATGGTGCGCGGCTGCTTGGCCACGTCCTTCAGCTGGGGATGGTCGATGTAGGCAAAAACATTGGGGCTCATGATGACGCGATGTCCCTGACGGGCAGCCTCGATGCCGCCCTTGACGCCGCGCCAGCTCATGACGACGGCGCCGGAGGTGAGGCCGCCTTCGAGCGTCTCGTCCCAGCCGATGAGGTCGCGTCCGCGGGCGTTGAGGAATTTCTCCACCTCGTGGTTGATGTAGGTCTGCAGCTGGTTCTCCACACTATGCTTGCCGTCATAGGTCAGCCCGAGTTCGCGGGCCTTGGCCTGGCATTTTGGACACTCCTTCCAGCGGTTCTTCGGACATTCGTCGCCTCCGATGTGGATGAACTTCGAGGGGAAGACGTCGCAGAGCTCGCCGAGGACGGTCTTGATGAACGTCATCGTCTCGGGATTGCCGGCGCAGAGTACCTCGCGGCTGACGCCCCATTCGGTCCTGACGGGGTAGGGGCCGCCCGTGCAACCGAGGTTGGGGAAGACATGGAGGGCGCCCTGCATGTGGCCGGGGAGGTCGATTTCGGGGATGACGTTGATGTAGCGCTCGGCAGCGTAGCGGACAATCTCGCGGCACTCGTCCTGGGTGTAGTAGCCACCATAGGGTGTGCCGTCGTAGATGCCGGCATTGGGGCCGATGACGGTCTGCTCACGAATGCTGCCCTCGAGGGCAAGGCGGGGGAGGGCCTTCACCTCGAAGCGCCAGCCCTGGTCCTCGGTCAGATGCCAATGGAACTGGTTGCATCCGTGCAGGGCCATGACGTCGAGCATCTGCTTGATGGTCTCGACGGAGAAGAAGTGCCGGGCACAGTCCAGCAACAGGCCGCGATAGGCAAAGCGCGGCTCGTCCTCGATGACGGTGAAGGGGAACAGGACGGCGTCGGTCCTCACCAGCGGCAGGCTCTTGCGGAGCGTCTGCGCGGCGCGGAAGAGGCCGACGGGTTGGCGCGCCTGCAGGGTGATGCCCTTGCTGTCGACTTTCAGCACATAGGCTTCCAGCTGCTGGTCGGTGAGCGGGATGGCCTTGGCCTTGCGACTCTTCTTCTTGTCGGCGTCGAGACCAATCTGGAGGCGGATGGCGGCGCGCTTGTCCTTGGGCGTCAGCACGAGGCGGATGCCGGTGGCCTGCTCGAACCACTCGCGGAGGAACTCGGCGGTGCGGCTGGCCTCCTCGTTCGTGGCGTCGTAGGCGATGCCCATGCCCGTCTTGAGGGTGAACATCTGTGAGACGTTGGGATTAGCTTGTACACTCTTGGGCAGGGGAATGACATGATAGTCGGCGGTGAGCACCTGGGCACGGGCGCTGCCTGCAAGGAGCAGGAGAACAAGCAGGGGAAGGAGGGGCTTATAGTTCATAGAAATATTTACTATTTGACGATTTACGATATTTTTTTCGTTTAACGTTTAATGTTTAACGTTTAACGAACACGTCCACAGATCTTTTTTTCTTAACTCTTAACTCTTAACTAAATAAGACTCTTAATTCTTAACTAAAATTAGTACCACGTAGAGACTTGCGGCTGGACGGAGGCATAGCGGGGGATGCACATGCCGATGTCGGAACCGATGTAGGTGGGGTCGCAAACGTACCACGTACGTCCCTGATAGCTGATGGATGTGGCTGAGCCGGTGAGGGGCTCGGGGAAGGCAACGGCCGTACATTCGTGGCCGGGGTATTCGAGCAGCACCACGTCGAGGCCCAGCAGGTTGTGGACGAGGTAGGAGTAGAAGACGGCGCGGTCCTCGCAGTCGCAGAAGGGGTAGAAGAACATCTCCTCGCAGAAGAAGGTCTTCTCGACACCTGTGCCGAACTGCTCGGCATCGGTCTTGTACTCAAAGGCTTTCTGGACGAAGTGTAGGAGCTCGTTGGCGGCTGTGAGGGCATCCAGCCCCTCGATTTGCGGGCGCAGCTGCTCGAGGATGCTGTGGCGCACATCCTCGTCGGGGTTGGACGAGGCGTAGATGGGGATGGCCGTCATCGGATAGTCCTTCATCAGGTTGATGAGGTTGCGGTTGATGCTGCCCTCGAGGCGGAGGTCGTCGTGGCTGACGGCGTAGGGCATCGGGTCGGTGGGCAGACGGTAACCCGGGTTGATGACAAGGTTGAAGGTGCTGCCCATATCCTTGTCAGAGGGGATGGAGCACGTCTGGACGCCTACGCTCTGCGGGATGGCGTTCGCAGGATACATGTAGTAGAGCTTGCCGTTGATGGTGAAGTAGGGGTTGGAATAGACGGTTTCGTCGAAAGGCACGAGGAGTGCGACGGTGTTGCCGCCGGTGGCTATGCGGACATCGTAGCCAAGGCTGACCATCAGGAAGTGGGTGAGGGTGCGCTGGGCGGCGATGTCGCCTTGCGTGACACATTGTGCGGCGAATGTCTCGACGGCCTTCAGCGTACACCAGCTGCCAAGACTATAAGACTTGGAGGCTTCGGTGAGTGCTTCGACGCTCTTCTGGGTGTCGGCCTTGAGGAGCATTTTCCAGAACTTCGCCACTTTGGCGCGGTCGGCTGAGCCGAGCGTGCCGTCGACCTTGATTTTCGGGATGGAGAAGGGAATGCCATAGAGACTAAACTCAACGTTTTGCGTCCGTTTGAAGAAGGGGTCGGGAGCCGGTTCGGGCTGCTTTGGTTCTGGCTTGGGCGTCGGCTTAGGCTCCGGTTTAGGTTCGGGCTTAGGCGTCGGCGTAGGCTCGGCCTTTGGTGTAGGCTCTTTTTTCGGCTTTTCGGGCTTCGGCTCCTTGGCGGGTTTCTCGGCCTTTGGCTTGGGCTCCTTGGCGGGCTTTTCGGCCTTTGGCTTCGGCTCCTTGGCGGGCTTTTCGGCCTTTGGCTTCGGCTCGGCTACGGGATCTTCTTTTTTCGGTTCGGGCTCGACAACGGGCTCCTTCTCAGGTTCCTTCTTGGGTTCGGGCTCAACGACAGGCTCCTTCTCGGGTTCCTTTTTGGGTTCGGGCTCGACGACGGGTTCCTTCTCGGGTTCCTTTTGGGGCTCGATGACAGGCTCTTTTTTAGGCTCGGGCTTTACGACCGGCTTGGGCTCGGGCTTCGGCTGTGGTTTGGGCTTGGGCTTGGGGACAGGCTTGAACGTCGGCTTTGCAACGGGGTCGGCCACAGGAGGCTTGTCGAGCTTCGGCTCGCTTTTTTTCTCGAATTTCTTAAACTCCTCCAGGTTTGTCCACGCCTGGTCGAGAAAGTTGGCGTATTCGTCGAGCAACCCTTTGCGGAAGTCGTTGTAGTTGCCCATCATTCTTTCGCGGAAGGCTTTGAAATCGTCGTTCTGGGCACAGGCGGGAATGGCGATGAGCCCGCATACAACGGCTGAGAGAAACAGTTTTTTTAGTCGCATAGTCTTTAGGCGCCTTCGGCGCATTTGTAAATTTATATTTTTCGTTTAACGTTTAACGTTTAAGGTTTAACGAACACATCCTCTGATTTTTGTTTTATGTTTAAGGTTTAACGTTTAACGAACACGTCTGGCGCCTTCGGCGCAATTGATAATTGATAATTATCCATTATCCATTGTCCATTGTCCATTGTCCATTGACAAAGATATCGTTATCGTTAACGTTATCGTTAAAAAATCGAAGTTATCAGAAGCTGGCTACGCCCTTGAAGTCGGGGTCGCGTTCGGGATTCCAGACGCGCACCTTGATGATGGGGTTCTTGGGGTCGTTGAGGTCCACCATCAGGAAGAGGTAACCGGTGTCGCCGTAGTTGTTCGAGTAGTAATCCTGACGAATCTGTATACCGTAGATTTCGCCACCCCGGCCGGCTTTGACGACATCGTTTTCGGCGAAGCGGATGTTGATGAACTCCTTGCTGTTGAAGCTGCGCTCGAGGTTGCGCATGTACTCCTGCTTTGTCTGACGCGTCAGCTCGACGAACTTGTTGTCGGCATAGAACGTCTGGTTGTCGCCCGTTGGGGGGGCTTTCTTGACCACCTTGCCGGTGATGATGACGGCGTTCTCGTCGAAAATCTGCTTCAGGTAGTCGAGGCGCTTGAGGGAGTAGGCGGTCTTGTAGTTCTCAAGGAACTCGGTGAGAATCTTGCGGGCCTCTTCGCCCCATTTGGCGTGATGGAGGATGTCCTCGGCCGCTTTTTCGTCGAGGCCGAATGCCAGGCAGTCAACCTTTCCTTCGGTGTTGAAAGTGAAGGTGATGTTCTCGACAAACTGACGGCCGTTGCCCTTGAACGAGAAGTTCATGGGGATGCTTCGGCAGGTGACCTCTTCGGTACCGATGGTGAAGAAGGAGTACTGTGGCTTGCCGACGATGCGGGCGTTGCCGTAGTGGACAAGGCGGTTGAAGATGTCCTTGCCGTCGTCGGTGAAGCAGTCGTCGACGCTGCTGTACTGTTTGGATTGTATGGCGGCGATGATGCGCTCGATAACCTCGTTGTAGGGGGCTGCCTCCTCGTCGGTGAGCAGCTTCAGCTCGCCCTTGACTTTGGGAATCAGTTTCTCGAAGTCGGTGATGGGGGCCTCTTCTTTGTCGGGCGTGCTGATGTCGGCAGCCGACTCCGTTGTACTGCTGCTTGTGGAGGCTGCTGCCAGCATGCCCGGGTCGTCGGCAGACGAAGGACCAGAGGAGACGGTGAGGTTGCTGCCCCGGAACACTTTGCCCTTCATGATGCTGACGACGGTGGCAATCTCCTTGTCGATGTGTGCCTCGCCGGCATATTCGTACTCGCACTTGATGCGGAGGTTGTCGGTGGTGGCGCCTGGACGCATCTCCAGCACGCCCTTGCCGTCGCGGGCGCTGTAGAGGTTGCTCCAGTCGAGACCGTCGAAGTAGGTGTAGTCGATGCTGGTGACGGGTTGTCCGCGATAGAGGATTTCAAGGTCGATGTAGTTGTCCTCCTCCTTGACTTTGTTGATGCGCAGACCGTTGAAGATGTCGTTCATGCGGTCGGGGATGTAGTTGACCAGCAGCTTGCCGCTGTTGTTGACCACCTCGTTCTCGTTGGGGAGGCTCTGCAGGAGACAGTAGCCCCAGTAGTAGTAGCGGAGGGCGTCGTCGATCTTCAGGTTCCGTTCGGCCTTCTCGGCGCTTTCCACCATCTCCATCAGCTTGTGCTTGCGTCCCTCGAAGATTTTCTCCACGTCGGTACGCTTGACGTAGCGGACGACGTAGGCGTCGGGCTCGTCGCTGATGACCACGCGTTCGGTGTTCTGCAGGGTAGCCTGAGAATAGGTGTTAACCACCATCTTGACGGCCGAGTTGACGTTGTAGTCGTTGCCGTTGATGAGGGTGGAGGTGACGTCGGAGTAGTCGCTCTCGACCGAGACGGAGATTTTGCTGATGAGGTCGCGAAGCGCTTCGTTGTCGGCTTCGCGGAGCGATTCGCCACGTCCCTCGCCACAGAGGTAGTCAGGGCTGTTCTTGATGTCGTCGATGCTTTGGGCTGAGAGGCTGAGGACGGAGAGGAATGAAAGACAGAGGATGAGGCACGAAAAACAGGATGCTCGTTTCATATCAGGGATGATTTTATGCCTTCGGCGCGATTAAAAAATGGAATTAGGAAATTTTCTATTTAACAATCTTATTAATTAACGATTTGACGATTTACGATTTACGATTGATTTGCGATTGGATTATTTGGTTATTTGGGATGCGATGCAGCGTGAAATGGTAAAATCACTAAATCGAAAAATAAATCGTAAATAGGACTCCGAGCTTTGCTCGCCTGAACACTTCTAAAAAAAATAAGGAGTGAAGAAATTGTCAAATCGTAAATATAATTATGAATTACGGCTCGTAGTCGAAGCCCTCCTGGATGAACGATGATACTCTTTCGGCATACTTCTGTGCGGCTTCGGATTCCTTGGCGGCAGCCTGCATGGCGCGGATGCGTGCTTGCGAGGCCCCCTTGAGATCGACGATATAGTAGGTCTGCATCTCGTAGATGTCGCCCTGCTTGCCGTTCACGGTGCCTTTAATGGTGCGGATGATGGAGTAGCTCTCCTTCAGTTCGCCCTTTATCTCCTGCTGAACCTTGGTTTCATAGACGGAGCAGAAGTGGGAGAATGACTGCGAGGGATCCTCCTCGAAGTTCTGGTCGTCTTGTATGGCACGTCCCTGCACGTCGCTGCCCGCTTGCTGGGCGTAGCGTTGTCCGGCATCGGTTTGTGCCTGCGCGCGCAGTACGCGCTTGATGGGCGAGGTGGCGGTACCCATGACGACGACGGCGTCGTCGCCAAGCTCGTTCAGTTTCTCGTAGTGGGTCAGCAGAACGACGTCGGCGCTTCGGTCGCTGCCGTAGATTTCCCAGCCGCCCTTCTTGAGTTCTTTCTTCTTGGCTTGAAACTCTTTTTTCATGGCTTTGCTGAGCGCTTTGCTCTGGGCAACGGACGTGGCGGGGCAGACAGCCAGCAGCAATGCAATCAAAGCTAACTTTGTAATAATTCCTTTCATAATGTTGTGTTGTTTACGGTTGAATGTTTTTAAGGTTTTTATGAATTGGTTGCAAAGATATTACTTTTTCCAATAATCACAAAAAAGCAGCCTTTTTTTTATGTTCTAGGCTGCTTTTTTTGATTTGGAAAGGTATGCCGGCGTTGTAGCCTATAATGATTAGTGAATGCGACTTGTTTTTCGAGGGACAAATTGCGGACGGTCGTTGTCGCCGTCAGAAGGACGTGAGAGCGCCGCAAATTCCAGTTCATCACCATAGACGGTTCCTGCGGCGCTGACAGCGTAAGCACGGGCATAATAGGTGGCGCCCTTTGTCAATCCGTTCAAAGTCACCGTGAAGTTTTCATCCTCAGGCGTTTCACGGCCAGCTACAACTTTCTGTCCTGTCGTTGTCGGGTTTGGCGCCGTGCCGTAGCATATGCCATATTCCAAAATAGGAAACATTGACGTCACGCGGCTACTCAGGACAGCGGTTTCTTCGTCCAGCTCGACCATGCTCAGGGCGCTGACAACGGGCAGTTCGCCCGCCTGTTGCGTTACGGTGATTTCTACCCGCTGGCGCTGGTTTTCAGAAAGCACGGCGATGATGCCCGTGCGAGGCGACAGCGAGGTGTTGTCGCGGCAGAAGAACGTCACCTCTGCCCGTCCTGTTCCGCTGTCGGCTGTGAATGCTGTTATCCAGTCGTCCGAGGCACTAATCTGCCAGTTCACATTGCCTGTGACGGTGAAAGAGTATGACGCTGTTATGGCCGATGCAGAGATGTTCTGTGGCGACGCCGTCAGCAAGGCGCTTCGTCCTGACTGACGGACTGTGACCGTGGCTGACGTTCCCCCGCTACCCGTTATCGTCAGGACGGCCGGTTTACGGCTGTCCTCAGACGTGTTCTCGCTTACCGTCACACGCACGCTGCCCGTCCCGTTTCCACTGGTGGCCGAAAGCGACACCCACGAAGGAGCGCCTGTCACCGTCCATGAACTGTTTGCCGTCACAGTGAACTCCTGATAGCCTGTTTCGTCGGCAAAGAATTCCAGTTCGGCCGGTGTCACGGAGATTATCTCCTCGTTCTTCTCCTGTCGAACGGTCAGCGTCGTCACGATGCCCTCGGCGCTTTTCAGCGTCACGGTTGCCGAGCGGTCTTCTACCGATGAGGGATTGGCGGTCATGGTGACCTTCACGTCACCGCTTCCTTCGCCGCTGACTGCTGACAGCGAGAACCATGTTGCGGAGGTCGAGAGCGTCCAGCCGCAGTTGGCATCCACATGGATGGTGCCCTGGGTGCTGCGTCCTGCCACCACCACGTCGGCCGTCTTCATGAACTCGCGGCTCGGTGTGGCTTCCAGTTCCTCGCCCGCATCCCAGCAGGAGATAAACATCAGCGAGACAACAAGAATGAAGGCATTTACCGCCTTTTGTTTTCTGTTTCTTATCCTTGACATATCACTCCTCCTTCTTAGAAATTTAACAACAAACCTCCGGTTACGGCAAAACCGCCTGTACTGAAGTCGCCAACTGAGGCTGTGCGGTTCATATAGGCGCTTTCGCCGAGCGTAACGCCATATTCAGGCGACACGAAGACGTAGAAGTGCTGGAAAGGCACCACCAGTAGTTTGATGCCTGCTGTCAGCAGTCCGCCTGCTGCACCATGGGCATAGCGTCCTGCTCCGTCTGCGAGTGAACCCTGGAGCGTCTCGTAGCTGTATCCCACCTGTGGCGTGAGGGCAAGCTGCCGCATCAGGTTGATTTGGTATCCATAGCGCACCGATAATGAGTTCTGGCGGTAGGTCATTGTGCTTAGCCAGTGGCCGGCATCGTCGTACCAATAGACGGGGTTCGACGTGCCGGTACCGAAAGAGTAGGAGAGCTGGATGTCGTGGTTGTGAAACACCGCTCCGGCCATAGCCGTCAAGCCGCTCAGGTTTCGGTAGGTGTAACCGCCGCCGAAGTAGAATGCCAACGGCTTGACGTACTTCACGCGTTCCAGCGCCACGGTGTCAAGCACCGTTTCTCCTTTTTTTATGGTGTAGGTGCGGGTTTTCGTCAAGTAGCCCTTGCGCGAGAACTGCAGTTCGTGACGACCTATGGGCAATGACTGCGTCTGCGTCAGGTCGATAGGTGTACGTCCGTCATAAATCACCTCCACGTTGCGCGGATTCGTATAGATGTTGATGTATCCTGTGTGGGGTGCAGGAGTCGTGGCTTTCACGTGCTTCAGTTGTTGTTTGACGACGGTGAACGACGTCCTGGCCGTGTCGCAGTCGGCACGTGCCGTCTCGACCGTATAGGCCCCTTCTTTCAGTTGCGTGCGCCATGTCCCTGTTCCCACTTTCCGGCCTTGGAAGATGATGTCGGCCATTCCGTCAACCTCCACCACCACGTCGCCGAAGAGTGGCGACTGGTCCTCCATCGGCACGCTCACCACCGCGCCGCGCTCGGTGTCCTGCGTCACCTCGAGCTTCAGCACGCCCTCGTGACGTCCTACGGACGCTTCGATGGTGTGCGGCCCGAAGTGGAGGTAGTGGTTGTAGAGGGGTGCTTTGCCGATGTGGCGCCCGTCGATGACAATCTCTGCTCCATTGACGGGAGCCGTGATGGTGATGTAGCGTCCCGTGCCGATGTCGAGACGCATCTCGTAGGTGCGTCCCGCCTCGATGGGAACGGGGTAATAGTAGTCGCTCAGCTTGCCGAAATAACGGTGGTTGATAGAGAGGTGGTTGGCGCCTCTGGGGACATAGAGCCATATCTCGCCTTCGCGTTCCAGTACGCGCACTATGCCTAGCATGCCGCCGTCGAACGTGAAGCCACGCTCAGGTGTCACCATCTTGATGAGTGCTGCCACCTCGCCGTTCTGATCCGTCTCCATTGTGCCGTTCGTGATGGCCGTCAGGTCGTTTTCCACCAGGCGGAACAGCTCAACCGTCATCCCGCCTTGGGCATGGATTTCCAAAAAGAAGAATAAAGGCAGAATGAGGCCTAAAACATATCGTTTCTTTTTCATGTCGGTTCTTTGCTTGATCATTTCACCACGATTATTTTCTGTCCATTCCTGATGTAGATGCCTTTTTCAGGATTAATCACGGGGATGCCCTGGAGGTTATACATCATTCCTTCCTCCGAAACCTCAACGAAGATGACATCCGTTGTCTCGCTGCGCAGCTCGTCGCCGATAGCCAGATAGGGCGTACCAGCTGTTGCTACGGTACGGTAGGCTTCGAAGGGTTGTACGTCGCGGTAGTCGCGGTCGAAGAGGCTGCCCTCGGCATACCCCCAGCGTTGCTCACCTACATTCAGCGCATAGATCGACGGCGATGCCGCTATGCGGCTGAACGTCGGGATGAACGATGCGCTACCGCGGCTGTCGGTGTGAAGGACTGTCGCGGGTACGGTCACGCCGCGTGCCGTGAACGTGATTTCGCCGTTCAGGCAGTAGAAGGGCGAGTACTGCGGGTTGTTGGGCATGGAGATGATGTAGGGCGTATTGGCCTCGATTTTTCCGGCATCCACAAATCCCTCTTCCGTCAGCCGGCACAGCCAGAACGGGCGCTTACCCCCGCCTGTGTAGGCAGCAAAGGGCACCGCCTCGCCGTTCACGGCGTGGGTGATTGTCTCGACGTCAAACGGCAGGGCCAGCGTTTCCCATCCGCCGCAGTCGCCAATCGGCGTTTGCTGCGTATAGGCGTGGGTATAGCTGATGTCGTTCTGAACGCGGAAGGCCTGCGGCACGTAGAAGGCCGACTGGCCGTGCGTGCCGTCCTCGCCGATGTTGTCCGTCAGCGTGATGCGTCCGGCCAGACCGTCCGCCACCACGTTGCGCACACCGCTGCGGAGGGCCTGCGCATAGTCGCCGACGTAGAGCAGCAGGTTCGGGTTGCCGATGCCGGATAAGGCCGATTCGGTCACCTCGATGCCGCAGTTCCACACGATGGCGCCCAGGTTGGTACAGCCGCTGAACGCGCCGCCCGCCACGGACGTGAGGCTGGCAGGCAACGAGACGCATACCAGTCCGAGGTCGCTGAACACTCCCTCCTGAAGGGCGTTGCCCTCGATGGTGGCCCCGCTCAGGTCGAGCAGCCGCAGCTTGGGATAGATGGAGAGGTGCGACAGGTGTTCCAGCGTCAGGGCATACTGTGGCGTCATGCCCTCCACGTTGGCGGTCATGTCGACCTTTAATGCCGTGAGATGCGCGTCGCCCTCATCGACAAGCAGGCTGAAGCTGAAAACGTCCATATGATAATTCTGGACCTGTGCCGCTACAGCTCCGACATGCAACTTCGTATCCTCGATGAGGCTCCGTAATTCGTCGGCCTGTTCGAGCGTCTTCACCATTGCCAGTTGGTCGAAGAGCGAGGAGACAGTCCCGTTCAAACCGAGGATCTGTGTCGTCAGCGTTTCCGCCTCAGTCTCCAATCGGTCGCGTTCTTCTATCATCTGTAGGTCGAGATGGTTGTATTCGATCAGCCTCTCCGCATAGCGTTCTTTGGTGGCGGGCGTGTCGAACGTGAAGCAGTCCAGCATGGCTTTCAGCGTATCGACCCGCACGCCATAGAGTTCCTTCTTGGCCGCTCGCTGATGGAGGGTGTCCATACTCTCGCTCAGCTGATGGGCTAAATAATCCAACTCTGCCTTAAGCTCTGTGAGCGCGATGTATAGCGGCGATGTCAGGTCATCGACCGTGACCGTGACCGCTATCTCTGCCGTGACTGTAGGCACGTCGGTCGAGGTTACGGTCAGGGTGGTGCTTCCGGCGCTGACGGCCTGTGCCGTCCATCGCCCGAGGCTATCTACGCTGACCGTGACGATTGTCTCGTCGTTCGTGCTGACGGTGTAGCTTCTGTCGTGGGCATCGGCCGGCATCACCATGATGAGCGAGTCAACGCCTGCCGTTTCGCCTGCCGTCAGCGTCAGCGAGCCTGCAATCTGTATCTCCTTCACGTGGGCCCTGACCGTCACCCACAGCGTGTCGCTGAGGCCGAGGTCGTGGCCGTCGGTGTCGAAGGCACGTGCGACGACGATGTGCTCGCCGACGGCGGCTTCCGCCTGGATGGTCAGTTTCGTGGCGTCGTCAGGATTGACGGCGAACGTCGCCTTGTCGAAGTCGAGCTTCACGTCGATGTCCGTAGCGTTTGCCGGTATCAGCTCCCATGCGACGAGGATGTCCTCGCCCTGATAGGCCGTCTGCTGGGTTTCGGCAAAGGCGATGCCCGTCAAGGCTGATTTTACGATGACGGTAATCTCAGCCTCGAGTGCCGGAGCATCGGCGGGATGTATCTGAAGGATGGCTGTGCCTGTGCCGACGGCTGTGATGACCGGCTGTCCGTCCGCGTCGAGGGTGACGCTGACGACCTCCTCGTTCGTCGAGACGGCTTCGTAGTTCTTGTCGTAGGCGTCGGTCGGCAGCAGGGTGACGTAGTCGGCAAGCGGCATCGATTCGCCATACTCCATGACGATGGGGCTCACGACCTCGATGTCCTTCACGTGGGCCCTGACCGTCACCCGCAGCGTGTCGCAGATGGCGAGGTCGTGGCCGTCGGTGTCGAAGGCACGAACGACGACGATGTGCTCGCCGACGGCGGCCTCCGCCTGGATCGTCAGTTTCGTGGCGTCGTCAGGATTCACGGCGAACGTCGCGTTGTCGAAGTCGAGCTTCACGTCGATGTCCGTAGCGTTTGCTGGCGTCAGCTTCCACGCGACGAGGATGTCCTCGCCCTGATAGGCCGTCTGCTGGGCTTCGGCAAAGGCGATGCCCGTCAAGGTCGATTTCACGATGACGGTAATCTCGGCCTCGAGTGCCGGA
>JAILEU010000041.1 GCA_024697785.1 Bacteroidaceae bacterium
ACGAAGCCTTGTATGCTGACGCCGCGGATGGCATTCAGCTGACGGTTGAGGGTGCTCTGGCTGATGGCCAGGTGGTTGCAGATGTCCTCGTTGGTCAGAATCTTCTCGTTGATGTGCAGGGCTACGTAGTGCGTCAGCCTCTCGATGTTGTTCCGTTCCTGGCTGCTGATGATGTTTTTCAGCTCCTGCACTTCCTGTTCTGCCTCGAAGCGCTTCTTTTTGTGCTGGCGCAGGCCGTGGATGAGTATGGAGGTAATGACGAGTATAACCAGCAGGATGGCTGACAGGACGAGGGCGAAGTTGCGCTGGCGTATCTCCTGCCGCTGGCGATTGATGATGATCTCCTTCTCTGCCGTTTCGTAGCGAATTTGATAGTCGCGCAGCTGTGCGCTGTTCTGCTCGTTCCAGATGCTGTCTTTCAGACTGTTGTATTGCTCAAGCCAAACGATGGCTTTGGCGTCGTCGTGCCCTCGGAAAAACTTGTACATTTTTTGCAGTAGCGCCAGCCGTAGGTTGTTGTTGCCTGCCTCTTCGGCTATGCTCAGTCCGCGCGTCCAGTACTGTAGCGTTTTGTCGCGGTCGCCTTTTGCCAGATAGAAATCGCCCAGCTGCTTGCAGTTGATGGAGATGGAGAGCGCGTCGTCCATTTTTTCCAGCAGTCTCATCGAGCGCAGGTAATGCTGCTCAGCCCCTTTCATGTCGTGTTTGGCAAACAGGGCGTCGCCCGTCTGCGAGAGGCGGCGGGCCATGCGGAGGGTGTTGCCGGCTATGGAGTCCATCTCATACGCCTTGCGTCCCATGCGGATGGCCTCGTCGTAACGGCCTATCTTGGTGTAGATTTCGGCCGCAGCCCCATAGCGGATGGAGAGGGTCGGGGAGTGGGGGAGATGTTCCTCTATTTCTATGGATTTCTCGATGAACGTCACGGCAAAGTCGATGTATCCGTTCTCAGGCGTGGCGGCGACGGTGTAGGTGATGGCCAGATTGCTGTATGCCGAGCTGAGCGCGGCGACGTCGCCCTTACGCTCCGCCAGCTTGATGCACTCCTCGAAGGACGACACGGCTTCGTCGTAGTTGGCGGCCCGCATGGCGCAGGCTCCCTGTGTGGAGAGCAGGTCGAGCAGCAACGTGCTGTCGTTCTGCTCGCGGGCGAGGGTTACCGCCTTCTGGCTGGCTTCCAGCCCGCGGTTGAAACGGCCTTTGTCGAAGAAGTATTCCCCGACGAGGCCGTGGACGATGGTTTGTTGCTGTCTCAGCGAGTGGCTGGGTGCCAAGTCGGCGCTGTCGGCATACTCCTCTTCAAGCAGGCGCTCCAACAACTGACTGGCTTCGGACGAAGAGAGGACGTTGTCCGACATAGCCTTCTGGTAGAGCGAGTCGATGGGAGTCGGCTGTATGGCAGGGATGGCGTGGGCCTGAAGGGAGCCGCCTATGGCGAGTAGGATAAAAAGGGCTGCTGTATGGTTTTTCATCTTGTTGTTACTCGGGATGTTTTTCTTTCTGGTGGTTCTTTCCCGCTGCAAATATAGCAGTTTTTCGGAAAAAAAACAATTTGAGGTGCAAAAAATGATGCTTGCTGCCAATTCTGTCCTTTAGCTGCCTTCTGATGCCAGAGCTGTTCACCCTAAACTACTTTTCAAAATGGGTTGACACTATTATGAGGTAAGATGTAAGATGTAAGATGTAAGAGGGAAGAGGGAAGAGGGAAGAGGGAAGAGGGGCGCTAAACTACTTTTCAAAATGGGTTGACATTCGTTGGTGTCTGATTTCAGATGCATGAAAGTGGATATAGTGGACGTTTTGTTTTTTAAAAGGCCTTTCTGTGTCAGATTAGGCCTTTCCTACGTGACGGAAGGCCTTTTCTGCATAAAGGTAGCTCTTTCCTACGCTGGCGTCATAACGCACTACGTTATCTCCGCAGCCCATTACGTTATTTCCACAGCCCATTACGTTATTTCCACAGCCCACTACGTTATCGCCACAGCGCACTACGTTGGCGAAGTAGCGCAGTTCATCTGCGCTTGTGCTGACGGCTGTCAACCCATTTTGAAAAGTAGTTTAGCGTCCTCTTCCTTCCAACCTCTAACCTTTTACCTCATACCTCAGACATCTTCCCTCTTACCTCATACCTCTTCCCTCTTCCCGCCCATCTCCAAAGTCTTTTGCTTTTTTTAATTCGTCCAAATTTTTTTCATTATCACTATTTGCGCATCTTTTGATTATATTTCAATTTTTTAACACTCCAATTTGAACAAATAATCCAAATCTTCATATAAAAATAGGCAAAAATTCATGTTTTTTGAAGAAATTGTCCTTTTAATTTATTTTAATAATTACGACATTTGCACAACTTTTCTTAACAATAGTACCGAAAAAACTGAATAAATCAAAAAACAGATAGCCCCTATGAAGACTTATCGTATTGTTTTTCTGTTTGCTGCGCTGAGCGCAATGGCTTCAGCAGCGTTTGCTGCCGACGTGACAACCGTCGTCAATGCCAAAATTACCAAAGGTGGTTATGCAAATGACATCGACGAAGCGTCTGCCAATCACATCCAAGTTGCGGCTTATGTCGATGGCGAAATGTGTGGCGGTTGGACAACGTTTGATCGTTCTGTTTCTCCCGCAGCAACCATTTTCTATTATTCCGATACGCTCACGATTGATGAGTCGAAAGTCGGCAAGCCGATTGAGATGCACATCAGAGTGGTTGACGACGGGGATAATACCAATTGGAATTGGCGTGCTGATTTCTACTGGGTCACCCGAGGCGAGTATGTTGTTAGCGACATCGCGTTGCCCCCTGGTGAAAGCCAGCTGACAATAAAAGACGGTACATACGGCTCGCCTGATGGTGATTCATTCGTAACGTTGAATTTCATCGAATCATATGTTGAATTTCCTAGAACTATCAAACTTAACCCTGGAGAAAGTGTGGATCTTCTTCAGCTGATTGAGTACTCAGAAGATAACCCATCTCTTCCCTATCCTCAAACAATTGAGTGGGACCTCGGGAATAACGCAAGATACATGACCATTGAGGGCAATACGCTGACTGCAGGCGAGGAAGAGACAGGACCGGATGGCGTCTCGTTTAGTGGCACTATTAATGGCAACTGGGTATGGTCGAATGTTGTCATCCTTGATCCTAATGTCTGCGTTGTTTATTCAAGAATTTACGTCGATGGCCGTGAATTACGCAGTTATGATAAT
This sequence comes from Bacteroidaceae bacterium, assembly GCA_024697785.1. Lineage (GTDB taxonomy): Bacteria > Bacteroidota > Bacteroidia > Bacteroidales > Bacteroidaceae > UBA1189. Next base: position 3,214 of record JAILEU010000041.1, read on the forward strand.
TATGGCCTTTCGGCTTATATCGGTGATCAGAAAGTAGCTGGTCCTGTTGCTTGCGATAATAACGACAGAGTATATAAATTCAGATTGGAAAATGTGCCCGATGGCAACATCGAGTTTCGTGTTACCGGGCGTACCCCACCTGAACCTGGGTCGACAGGCGAAGGCAGTTTTTCGGAATCAGAATACATTATACATAGGGCAAGGCTGCTGTATACTACGGGAGAACAGTGGGGAGAAGATTCTATAAATGTATTTCCCTTCGAGGGAGGTAGGTTTTATGGATCGGATTACGACCCCGTGAGGGTGGAGCTGGTCGTTCCAGACTCCATCGCAGTTACACCAACTGCGATTACGGCACAAGTGGGTATGCCTATTTCGTTCCGCGATAACTTCGCTGTTTCTTTCTGGCAAAGAGGAGAAATTCCGGCTTCCGTTCCGACCTCCTATGATGCGACTTGGAATGTGGGCAACTACACCTACATGTTTACCACTGAAGGAGAAACGCTGACCGCGGATCAGTATTCTGCTGATAGTTATGATGTACAGGTTGGAATCCGAAATGACGAACTCGGCCTAGCTAATATTTACTCATCGATTGAGGTCAGCATCCTTGCTACGCTTTCGGACATGAATTTTGCCAGCGATCAACAGACTTTGGACCGAGGGTCTCGTGTTGAAACCCAGTTAAACCCCAGGCCTGCACAGGCAACGATAGATAATGTCCGTTGGGTGTTCGACAGCAATGCGTTCGAGTTCAGGGATGATGACGCCGGCGGCCCTCGTCAGGTGCTTTGGGTGAAGGACGAAGCTCCCTATGGGGACTATGAAATCGTGGCTATCGCCCAGGACACGAACGGCCAGGATCTCGACCCTGTAATCTCCGACACGATATATGTTGCGCTTTGTACAAGTGTGACGGGCGTAGAGCTTACCGTCCCCGGCCTGAGGGGCCTGACGATAGCAGAAGGCGAGACCATCAACCTTGCCTCTTATGTCAAGGTGCTCCCCGCTGAAGCTTGTAACAAGGAGTTTATTATAGAAATAACAGACGAGACTACGCTGGAGGAAGTAGAAGACGACGAAGGACGCCCGGCTGTCAGAGGTGTTGGCTTGGGCAGCACGACCGTAACCATTATCGCAGCAGATACTCAGAAGGAACCTATCTCCACAACCTTGGAGGTGACCGTGGCTACTCCCTTGGAGAGCTTAACCTTTGACGAGCAAGAGCAAAAACTCCATCCGGGTGATGAGGTGAATGTCAGTTTGACGTCTGATCCAAATGATGCCTCAGATTACGAAGTTGAGTTTGTTTATGAACAGACAGTCTTCGACGTGGAGCGTCCCGCCACTGGCGGTCCTGCTACCTATCGGGTGAAAGCCGATGCCCCCTTTGGCGACTATGAGTTTGTCGCTTTGGCAAAAGACTACTATGGAAATGACCTTCACATCAGCGATACGTTGCACGTAACCGTCTGCACCTCTGTTTCGGAAATTCAGGTCGTCAGCCCCATCAAGATGGCACTGGGCGAGACGAGGCTGCTCTCGTCGCTCATCACCGTCCTTCCTGACGAGGCATGCAACCATGAGTATGGCGTTCGCATTAATAACGGAGGCGTTGTTTCGCTGCAGGGCCGTTTAACCAATCGCTCAATCAGGGCAGACGCGTATGGACAGGACACGTTGACGGTGGTTTCATACGACAATCAGGAAATCACAGCTGAGATTGCCGTGACAGTAGCCGATGACTTGGCAAGTATAACATTTGCCTCAAAGTGGCAGTCTGGCTATCCGGGCACAAACATCGACCTTTCGTGGACGTATGAGCCTGCAAATGCCGTTACGCCGACGGTTCAGTGGGAGTATAGCAACGATGTCTTTGTTATGGAAGCCAGTCCGGCTGGTGCTCCGACCATGACCATAAAAGACGGAGCTGCCGCTGGAGAATTCGATGTCGTGGCCAAGGCATACGAGGGCAATACCTATTTAAATATAAGCGATACCATTCATGTGGCTGTCTGGGCACACGTGACGGACATCACCGTGACCTCTCCCCTGAACATGATTGAGGGCAGCGATCTCGACCTTTCTCCTTATATTATTATAGTGCCAGCGAATGCTCACGATAAAGGGTACGCTGTGCGCAACGCCAATCCAGAGATTGTGAGCGTAACGGAGGTCAGGGATAATCAGGGCAACATAACGTCTTATAAGGCGACAGCTTTGGCCGTTGGCACCGCAACCTTGAAGGTTATCTCTGTGGACGGTCAGATTGAGAAGGATATTGTTGTCAATGTGGCGGCTGCGACGATTGCGTTGGAAAGCGTGGCTGCCGTACATGCTGAGCAGACCGTTGAAGTCGGCCAGAATGTTGACCTGAGCTGCACGTTTACTCCTCAAGATGCTACGAACCAGGCCATTTCCTGGACAACCAGCAACAAGGATGTCGTGGCTGTATCGCAGGAGGAAACCAACGCCAGCTGGCAGGCGGTAGCCGTTGCTCCCGGCACGGCCGTCCTGACCGGTACTTCTGCTGACGGCGGGCATACAACAACGATCGCGGTAACCGTTCCCTTCCATGTGACGGAGATCCAGCTGACGACAACGTCCATAACGGTAAACCCCGACAGCATTTTCGATCCGGACGTCTATGTGCAGGCTGTCCTTCCGGCAGAGGCCGCGAACAAAGACCTCGTTTGGACTACTTCTGATGCTAATGTTGTGAAGGTGGAGGGACAGACAGGGTCGTTCCTTGCAACAGCGCTTGCTCTGGGCGACGCTACCCTGACCGCAACGTCACTCGACAAACGTGAAGTGACGGCAGCCCTGCTCGTGCATGTAGTCAAGGCCGAGATTCCTTTGACGGGTCTTTCTTTCACGCAGCCTGCGCAGACCGTTTGGGCAGGTGAAAACGTGGACATCACGTGGACGCCGACCCCGGCAGACGCCACTTCATACGAGGTGAAGATAGAGGACTTCAACCAGAACGTCTTCGAATACACGAATAGTGCTACCGCTGCTCCTTCCATGACGGTGAAGGCTGAGGCTGCTGCCGGCGAGTACACGGTGAAGGCTGTTGCCTACAACCCGGATGGCGAACCTCTGAATGTGTCGGCAACACTCACGGTGACGGTGAGGAAACATGTGACGGGCATTGAGACAACTCCGCAGGAGGGCTTGGCGCTGACAGTCGGCCAGTCTGTATCCCTTACTAATAATATAAAGGTATTGCCTGAGGATGCCTTCAACAAGAAGTACGCAGTTCGCTCGAACAATCCCGAAGTAGCATCCGTTAGCGAGAATGCCGATGGAGGTTATAAAGTGGAAGCCTTAGCTGTCGGATCGACGACGCTGACTGTAATCTCCGATGAAAACACCCAGATTACAGGCACTCTCGCGGTGACGGTTGTGGCCGCTGAGGTGCCGCTGACGGGTCTTGCATTTGTGAATCCGGCTCAGGAGTTGTGGACAGGCGAGACGGTTGACCTCAGCTGGACGCCGACCCCGGCAGACGCCACTTCCTACGAGGTGAAGATAGAGGGCTATGACCAGAGCGTGTTCGAATATGCTCAGGGCGATGCCACTGTCGGTCAGGTGATGACGGTGAAGGCTGATGCTGCTGCCGGC
>JAILEU010000043.1 GCA_024697785.1 Bacteroidaceae bacterium
ATGGTGCCGGTGACGAAACGCGAGGCGTCGGACATCAGGTAGTGGATAGTGCCGCAGAGCTCCTCGGGCTCGCCCATGCGTCCGAAGGGGGTCTGACGGATGACGTCGCGTCCGCGGGCGGTGAAGGTGCCGTCGGGGTTGGTGAGCAGGGCACGGTTCTGCTTGGTGATGAAGAAGCCCGGAGCTATGGCGTTGATGCGGATGCCGTCGCCCACCTTTTTAGCCACCTCGGCAGCCATATACTCGGTGAAGCTGTTGATGCCGGCCTTGGCGGTACCGTAGCCACAGACACGGCTCAGGGGACGGAAGGCGGACATGGACGAGAAGTTGATGACGACGCCGCGCCGGCACTCCATCATGGGACGGAGGAAGGCCTGCGTGGGGATGACCGTACCGGTGAGATTGAGGTCGAGCACCTGACGGAAGCCTTCGATGTCGAGGTCGGCGATGGTCTGGTCGGGGGCGATGGTGGCGCCGGGCATGTTGCCTCCGGCGGCGTTGAGCAGGGTGTCCACACGTCCGTAGCGGGCGATGATGTCGCGCACATTCTGTTCCACGACAGCCTTGTCGAGGACGTTGGTGATGAGGAAGTCGGCACGGCCTCCTTCGGCCTCCACCTCGGCCACAAGGGCACGGCCTGCCTCTTCGTTGCGTCCGAGGAAAATGACGATGGCGCCCTCGCGGGCGAGGTACTTACCGATGGTGGAGCCCAGCACGCCGCAGCCGCCGGTGATGACAGTAACGTTGTCGGTGATGTCAAAAAGATGGTTCATTGTTATTTAGTTAAGAATTAAGTTATATAGTTAAGAATTAAGAGTTAAGAGTTAAGAAAAATAGTAAAGCCATTGTCCTGAGCGTAGCACATAACTTCCTTTTTAACTTCCACTTTTACTTCAGAAAGTTCAGTCAGGCATTTCATTCGAAGAATCCGGGCTGGTGGTAGGGTATGCCGAGCTCGTTATCGACGGCGGCAAGGATGCCCTGCACCTGCCCGAGGGCGAACATGCGTCCGAGGAAGCTGTAGCCGGGGTTATAGGGCTGCTGTTCGTCGCCCAGCATGGTCATGCCGTGATCGACACGCATGGGCAGCGTGGGGTCCTGACGCTCAAAGATGCGGCAGAGCTCGACGATGTCGGCACGTCCGCCAAGATGGCTGGCCTCGGTGAAGTCGCCGTTGGGGAAGACGTGACACGAGCGCAGATGGACGAAGCGGGTGCGGGGGGCGAAGCGGCGGGCCAGAGCGACAACGTCGTTGTCGAGACCTGCCGAGAGGCTTCCGGCACAGAAGGTGAGGCCATTGCGGGGACTGGGAACGGCGTCGAGCAGGCGGGCGATGTCATCCTCGGTACGCACGATACGGGGCAGCCCCAGCACAGGGATGGGCGGGTCGTCGGGATGGATGCAGAGGTCGATGTCACACTCCTCGCAGACGGGCACGACGGCTGCGAGGAAGTAGCTGAGGTTGTGGAACAGCTGGTCGGGGGTGATGCCGTCGTAGCGGCGCAGCAGCTGGCGAAACAGTTCCAGCGGGTGCTCGTCGTCCTCGCGAATGTTGCCGCTGACGAAGCCCTGCGTCTTGACGATGATGTTCTCCACCAGCCGGTGCTCGCCCTCGGGGGTAATGGTGCGGCGCAGCTGTTCCACCTCGGCCAGGACGTCGCGTCCGGGGAAACGGTGGAAGGCGGCCCATTCGTCGCGTGCGCCGGCGCGCCCGAGGATATAGATGTCGAAATAGGCAAACTCGGCGTACGAGAAGTAGAGGTTTGTCGTCCCGTTGGGGTTGGGGTGACGGAGGTCGGTACGGGCCCAGTCGAGCACGGGCATGAAGTTGTAGCAGGCACAGTGAATGCCTTCGGCAGCAAGGTTGCGGAGACTCTGGCGGTAGATGTCGATCTGCTCGTCGCGGTCGGGACCGCCATACTTGATGGTCTCGGTGACGGGGAGGCTTTCGACGACACTCCAGCGGAGGCCGTGACGGCGGATGTAGTCGCCCGTGTCACGAATCTGCTCGCGGGTCCACACTTGCCCGAGGGGGACGTCGTGCAGGGCCGTGACGATGCCCTCAACGCCTATCTGCCTGAGCATATCAAGGGTGATGGGGTCTTTTTTTCCAAACCATCTCCATGTTCGTTCCATAGTGGTGAATATTGTTGTTAGTTAGCTTGAATTTGCAGTTCTTCGCCGTCGTAGGCAAGCTGGATGCCGTCGGGCAGCTGGGCATTGGTGACGGCGTGCAGGCCGATGCCGTGACTGAAGTGGATGAAGCGTGTCTGGCGGGCGCCGATGCGGCGGGCAAACGCCACAGCCTCATCGACATTCTGATGGGCGGGATGGGGGTCGAAGCGCAGGGCGTTCACCACCAGCGTATCGACGGGCCCCATGTCGGCTGTCGCGGGCGTCTCGCCAAGAAGGGCGGCGACCGTCTCGTCGGGGCAGGTGTGCATGTCGGTGATGTAGCCCAGCGAGCCTATGCGGTAGCCGAGGATGGGCAGGGTGCCGTGCATGACACTCAGCGGCACGACGGGCGTGGCGCCGATGTTGAACCTCATGCCGGGCGCCACCTCGTGCAAGTGAAGGCGCGCCACGCCCGGATAGAGCTTGGCACGGAAGAAATAAGGCAGGCGCTCGCGCAGATGGCCTGCCGTGTAGGCGTCGAGCCAGATGTCAACGTCGCCGAAACGGCAGAAAGGGCGCAGGTCGTCGATGCCGCCCGTGTGGTCGTAATGCTCGTGGGTGATGAGGACGGCGTCAATCTTCCGATAATCGACGGTCAGCATCTGATGGTAGAAGTCGGGGCCGCAGTCGATGAGGATGCGTTTGCCGTAGTCGGTGTCCACAAGGACGCTTTGGCGCATGCGTCTGTCACGAGGGTCTTTCGAGGTGCACACCTCGCAGCGACAGCCTATCTCCGGCACGCCGATGGACGTGCCTGTTCCAAGGAATCGTATCTTCATATCACATTCACTTCGGGGCTTATCTCGATGCCGAACTTCTGCCTGACGTCCGCGACGATGTGACGGGCGAGGCTGACCACCTCGTCGCCTGTGGCGCCGCCCAGATTGACGAGGACGAGGGCCTGATGCTCATGAACGGCGGCACGTCCCAGGGCGCGTCCCTTCCAGCCACATTGCTCGATGAGCCAGCCTGCGGGCACCTTCACGTGCTCGTCGTCCACCGGATAGCTGGGCATCGAGGGCCACACGTCGCGCAGATGGTCGTACTGCCAGCGGGCGATGACGGGGTTCTTGAAGAAGCTGCCGGCATTGCCCATGACGGCGGGATCGGGGAGCTTCGCGGCACGAACGGCACACACCGCCTCGCGCACGCCGCTAAGCGTGGCGCCGCCCTCGGGCAGCCGCTCACGCAGGTTGCCGTAGGAGAGGTTGAGCGTACCCTGCTTGTGAAGGCGGTAGGTGACCGAGGTAATGACGTACCGTCCCTTCCACTCGTTCTTGAAAATGCTGTCGCGATAGCCGTAGCGGCATTCGACGTTGGTAAAGACATGCGGCTCGCCATCGAGGTCGAGGGCCGACACATATTCAATCAGCTGGCACACCTCGGCGCCGTAGGCTCCGATGTTCTGCACGGCGCTGGCGCCCACCTCGCCGGGAATGGCCGAGAGGTTCTCGGCTCCGTAGTAGCCCTGGCCGACAGCCCACGCCACGAAGTCGTCCCAAATGACGCCCGAACCGGCACACGCCAGCACGTCGTCAGCGGTCTCCTCCACAACGCGTATGCCGCGGATGGCGCTGTGGAGCACCAGCCCGTCATAGTCGCCGCAGAACAGCAGGTTGCTGCCCGAGCCAATGACCAGGAAACGCTCGCGCCAAGGGACGAAATCGGGCGACAGAAGCAACGCACGCAACGCCTCCTCCGACGCAAATTCGGCCCACGCAGAGGCATGCACATCCATGCCGAAAGTGTTGTGACGGGCCAGCGAATAGTCTTTATTCAACATCATCCGATAAATTTTCGCACAAAATTAGTCTTTTTTTCGGTAAGTGTTATTAACTTTGCACGGTTTTTTGAATATATTGTTCCTAAAATGATAGACAAAATAAACGAACTGCTGGCCGAGGTGAACGACATGAAGGCCAAGAATGCTGAAGAACTGGAGGCTCTCCGCATCAAATATCTGAGTAAAAAAGGCAAGATTCCCGAGCTGATGAGCGACTTCCGCCTTGTCCCGCCCGAGATGAAAAAGGAGATTGGCATCCGCATCAACGAGCTGAAGGACAGAGCGCAGGCCCGCATGGCTGAGCTGCGCGAACAGTTTGCTATCAGCGATGCCGACAACAGCGACCTTGACCTCACCCGCACGGCCTACCCCGTGCAGCTGGGCACACGCCACCCCCTCACCATCGTCAAGAACGAGATCATCGACATCTTCAGCCGCCTGGGCTTCACCCTCGCCGACGGACCTGAGGTGGAGGACGACTGGTACGTCTTCAGCTCCATGAACTTTGCCGAGGACCATCCCGCACGCGACATGCAGGACACCTTCTTCATCGAGAGTCATCCCGACATCATCCTGCGCACCCACACCAGCTCTGTCCAGAGCCGCGTCATGGAGGTGCAGAAACCGCCCATCCGCGTCATCTGCCCGGGACGTGTCTATCGCAACGAGGCCATCAGCTATCGCGCCCATTGCTTCTTCCATCAGGTGGAGGGGCTCTACGTCGATAAGAACGTCAGCTTCACCGACCTCAAGCAGGTGCTGCTGCTCTTCGCGCAGGAGATGTTCGGCAGCGACACCAAAATCCGCCTCCGTCCCAGCTACTTCCCCTTCACCGAGCCCAGCGCCGAAATGGACATTTCGTGCAACATCTGCGGCGGCAAGGGTTGTGCCTTCTGCAAGGGTACAGGCTGGGTGGAAATTCTCGGCTGCGGCATGGTCGACCCCAACGTGCTTGAGCTGAACGGCATCGACAGCAGCGTTTATAGCGGCTATGCTTTCGGCATGGGCATCGAGCGCATCACCAACCTGAAGTATCAGGTCAAGGACCTCCGCATGTTCTCCGAAAACGACACTCGCTTCCTCCGCGAGTTCGAGTCGGCCAACTGATAAGAATTGAAGATTGAAAATGGATATCTTACGTTTAACGTTTAATGTTTAACGTTTAACGACTCTGCGGCAGGAAGTGAATCCATAGGACAGGAGTCATAGGACGTGTTCGTTAAACATTAAACGTTAAACGTTAAACGAAATTCTTAATTCCGCATGACGCTCAAAACCCGGTACAAGGCGGTTCTCGACTATTTCCGCACGGCTATGCCCATAGCTGAGACGGAGCTTCATTACGACACGCCCTTCTCGTTGCTGGTAGCCGTCATGCTCTCGGCCCAATGTACCGACAAACGCGTCAACCTTGTCACCCCTTCCCTGCTCGACGCCTTCCCCACCCCCGAAGCAATGGCTGAAGCCACACCCGAGGAGGTGCTACCTTATATTAAAAGCGTTTCCTACCCCAACAGCAAGGCGGCTCACCTGGTGGGCATGGCGCGTATGCTGGTGGAGCGTTTTGGCTGTCAGGTGCCCGAGACGCTGGACGAACTGGTGCAGCTGCCCGGCGTGGGACGCAAGACGGCTAACGTCATGCAGGCTGTCGTATGGCACAAACCCGCCATGGCCGTCGATACACACGTCTTCCGCGTCAGCCACCGTCTGGGACTCGTCCCCGCCAGCGCCTCGACGCCCTACGCTGTCGAGCAGGCTCTCACGCGCCACATCCCCGAGGAAGACATCCCCACGGCACACCATTGGCTCATCCTCCACGGCCGCTACGTCTGCACGGCCCGCAACCCTCAATGTGCCACTTGTGGCCTCAACGCCTTCTGCTCTACAGCCGCAAAAAATGCCAAAGCAAAAAGTCGCCAGAGCTAAAGCCTGAAAGGCGTCCAAGGGATGCATCTGCTTTCCTTTTTTTAAACAGTCATAAAATGAAATGAGACCTGCTGCACAGCACGTCTCACTCCCCTTTAAATGAATCTAATGAAAAAAAAAGTTTTTTTAGAGCCGAATGTCAGACTCGAACTGACGACCTACGCATTACGAATGCGTCGCTCTACCGGCTGAGCTAATTCGGCAGGACCTCGGTTTTCCGAAATCGGCGGCAAAGGTAATACTATTTTTTGGAATGACACAAGCCCCAGCTCACTTTTTTTTGAAAAATTTACATCTTGTCGCTTTTTATCACTATCTTCGCGCCGTGAAAGTGTTTCTATCGAGGATTGTCGTCTGCCTCACCCTGCTCGCCGGGGCTGTTCCGTTGTGCGCACAATGGACGCCCGCCCCTACCCCCAAGCGCGAGTACCGTGCCGTTTGGCTGACAACCCTGAAAAACCTCGACTGGCCCTCGGCACCCGCCACGACGCCCCTTGGCGAGGAACGGCAGCGCCAGGAACTCTGTAACATACTCGACACGCTGCAAGCCGTCGGCATCAACACCGTGCTGCTGCAGACCCGTCTCAGGGGCGACGTCATCTACCCCTCGCTGCACGAACCCTTCTCAGCCTTCCTTACGGGCAAGAGCGGACGGCGCATGACGACTTACGACCCCCTGCAGTTTGCCATTGCCGAGTGTCACAAGCGCGGCATGCAATGCCATGCCTGGATGGTGGCCCTTCAGGTGAAAGACAACAAGTACGTTGACCCGTCGTCCGAAGCCGTCGTTAACCATTTGTGCACCATGGTGCGCGAGGTGGTGAAGGGCTACGACGTCGATGGCATACACCTCGACTACATCCGCTACCCCGAAAAGACAAAGGGCATGGAGCAATGGCGACGCGACAACGTGACGCGTTGTCTGCGTGCTGTCTATCACACCGTGAAGGCCGAGAAGCCCTGGGTGTGCGTCAGCACCGCCCCCCTCGGCAAGTATCGCGACACGCGCCGTACTTCGTCGCAGGGCTGGAATGCCTACAACACCGTTTTCCAGGAGGCACAGGAATGGCTTCGCGAAGGCATCTGCGACGCACTCTTCCCCATGATGTACTACGATGCCCACCACTTCTACCCTTTCGTGGAAGACTGGGCCGCACACAGCTACGGACGTCATTTCGCGGCCGGGCTGGGCATCTATCAGCTGGCTCCTGAACAGCTCGACTGGGACATCCACACCCTGCTGCGCCAGATGAACTTCGTGCGGGCTTTCGAGGGCGTGTCGGGCAGCTTGCCCTGCTATGGCGATGGAGCGTGCGGCTATGCTCTCTTCCGTGCCGGTTTCATCATGGATAACACGAAGGGCATCCGCGACGAGCTGCGACGCCTCAACGCCTACCCCGCCCTCGTGCCCGCGTTGGAAGACCATCATTACAGCCGCCCCGACAGTCCCTCGGCTGTCAACGTCACCCTCGTCGGCGACAGCATACGCATCAGCTGGGCTGACGCTTCCCACGCTGACGTCGCCTACAACCTCTACCGCGCCGTAGGCTCCCCTCTCGACATCGACGATAGCCGGTGCCTCTACCTCACCTATCAGTCTGGCCCGCCCGTCACCGTGCCACGCCCCACGCGCACGCAGGACGTCACCTTTGCCCTCACCGCCATTGACCGCTACGGCAACGAAAGCCGTCCCGTCGTCTGGACCATCCCCACGGTCAGGGAACCCAAAAGAACAAACCCCTAATCCTTCATACCTATGCATAAGAACATTCTCTTCGCATGCTTGTTTGCCGTTGCAGGCGTCCTTTCCACCCCCGCTCAACAAAACGGAAACACGGCTAAGCACGTCCTCACCCTCGACGAAGCCATGAACAGTTGGCAGCTTGTCCGCCCCCGCTATCCGCAGGGTGGCTGGCAGACCGACAGCCGCGGCGCCGACATGCCCTACGACGCTGCCCGTGCCGACGACGACGGGGGCACCTTCAAGCCGGGTAAGGACGAAGCCGCCTACACCCTCGAGTTCACCAACCGCCAACGGGTATGGCGCTATGCCACACGGGGCGACTACTGGCTCGTCAACACCGCCACGGGCGAGAAACGCCAGCTGGGAGCCTCGCTGCCCAAGGCTAGCCTGATGTTCGCTAAGATTTCGCCCGACGGCAAGCAGGTGGCCTACGTCTCAAAAAACAACATCTACTTTGAGCCATGCACCATGGACGCCACCGCCCCCATCGCCCTGACCACCGACGGCAGCGAGACCATCGTCAACGGCACCTTCGATTGGGTGTATGAGGAGGAGTTCGACTGCCGCGACGGATTCCGCTGGAGCAGCGACAGCCGCTTCATCGCTTTCTGGCAGAGCGACACCGAGGGCACGGGGTGGTTCGACATCATCAACAACGTCGATAGCCTCTACCCCACCGTCAACCGCTTTCCCTACCCCAAGGCCGGCACGACCAACTCTGCCGTCCGCATCGGCGTGATTGATGTGGACAAGCAAGTAAGCGGGCAAACGGGTTCGTCCATCCGCTGGCTTCCCATCCCGGGAGACCAGCGCGAGAACTACCTGCCCCGCATGGAGTTCATCCCCGGCACCAACACGCTGATGATTCAGCAGATGAACCGTGCACAGAACAGGAACGACGTCTGGACAACAACCACTGACATGGAGGCGCCTCTCACCCAGCTCTGCACCGACACCGACGAGGCCTGGGTGGAGACGAACGACAACATCCACTGGCTGAAGGGCAACAAATACTTCATCTTCACCTCCGAACGCGACGGCTGGCGCCATCTCTACCGTGTCAGCGCCGACGGCAAGAAGTGGACGTGCATCACCGAGGGCAACTACGACGTCATCAGCGAAGTGGCCTACGACGAACAGCGCGGCTACATCTACTTCACCGCTGCGCCCGACGACGCCACCAACCGCTACCTCTTCCGCACACAGGTCATGGGCAAGGGCAAGGTGGAGAACATCACCGCCCAATGCCACGACGGCATGCCCGAGGCGGGGCAGTACAGTTATAACTTCTCGCCCAACTACGACTATGCCGTCGAGAGCTATTCGTCGGCCCTCCGCGTGCCCCGCTACACGCTGGTTAAGAGCGACAAGCGCGGGCGTTGGACGGCCGACCACGTACTGGAAGAGAACGCAGAGGCTCAGCAGGCGTGGGAAAACCTCGCCATCGGCCACAAGGAGTTCGTGAAGTGCCAGGGCGGCGACCGTGAGCTCGATGCCTGGATCATCAAGCCCTACGACTTTGACCCCAAGAAAAAATATCCCGTCATCGACTTCGTCTATGGCGAGCCGGCATCGGCCACCGTGCAGAACGACCGCGGCAGCCTCTTCTGGTACTATCTGGCCAATCAGGGCTACATCATCGTCAGCGTGGAGAACCGCGGCGCCGCTGCTCCTCGCGGCAGGGAATGGCGTAAGTGTATCTACGGCGAGGTGGGCGTGGCCGCCAGCGAGGACCAGGCACGCGGCGTCATCAGCCTCTGCCGGCAGTTTGAATGGATGGACTCAACCCGCATCGGCGTCACAGGATGGAGCGGAGGCGGCTCGCAGACGCTCAACTGCATGTTCCGCTACCCCGACGTCTTCAAGACAGGCGTCGCCGTGGCCTTTGTATCGGACCAGCGCCTCTACGACACCATCTACCAGGAGCGCTACATGAACACCCCGCAGGCTAACCCCGACGGCTACTTCCGCGGCAGCCCCATCAACTTTGCCGAGGGACTCAAGGGCAGCCTGCTGCTCCTCCACGGCACAGGCGACGACAACGTCCACTACCAGAACTGCGAGATGCTCGCCAACCGCCTCATCAGCCTCGGAAAGCGTTTCTACCAGGTGAGCTACCCCATGCGCACCCACGGCATCAGCGAGGGACGCGGCACCAGCAAGCACCTCCGCGAGACACTCATCGACTTCTTTGGGAAAAACCTCTGACCAAGCCTCCCCATCCCTATAGTTCCCTATAGTCCCTATAGTTACTATAGTTACTATAGTCCCTATAGTTTTAGCCAACCACCCACCAATGAAAAAGCTCCTTTCCATTCCCCTTTTACTCCTCGCCATCGCCTCCGTCTCTGCCCAGAGCTACATCCACGAGCAGAGCACCGGCTACGAGTGGCCCGACGACCCTGCCGTCGTCAGCCATCTGAAGGCTTGGCAGGACCTCAAGTTCGGCATCATCCTCCATTGGGGCGTCTACTCCGTCCCCGGCATCTGCGAGTCGTGGACCATCACCAGCGAGGACTGGATAACCCCCGACACCACCCGCACCTACGAAGAGTATAAACAATGGTACTGGGGCCTGAGCCGCGACTTCAACCCCACCCGCTTCGACCCTGCTCAATGGGCACGCGTGGCCCGCGAAGCAGGGATGAAGTACGTCGTCTTCACCACCAAGCATCACGATGGTTTCTGCCTCTTCGACTCCCACCAGACGGACTACACCGTCACCCACAGCGGCTTTGCCGGTGACCCCCGTGCGGATGTGGCACGCTACATCTTCGATGCCTTCCGTGCCGAGGGGATGATGACGGGCTGCTACTTCTCGAAGCCCGACTGGCACAGCCCCTACTACTGGTGGCCGGCGCGAGCCACGTCGAACCGCCTCCACAACTACCCCATCAGCCAATACCCCGAACGCTGGCAAAAGTATCGCAGCTTCGTCTATAACCAGGTGGAGGAGCTGATGACGGGCTACGGCCCCATCGACATCCTCTGGCTCGACGGCGGCTGGTGTACGGCTCCACGCGAGGATATAGGCCTCGACAGCATTGTCGATATGGCTCGCGCTCACCAGCCCGGCCTCATCGTCGTCGAACGTGCCTGTCCCGGAAAGCACGAGAACTACCAGACACCCGAACAGAAGATTCCCGACGGACAAATCAATACACCGTGGGAGAGCTGCATCACTCTCACCTACGACTGGGGCTGGACGGATCACCCCGTATTCAAATCGCCCGCCACGGTGCTTGCCATGCTTGCTGAAATCGTTGCCAAGGGCGGCAGCCTGCTGCTTGGCGTCGGCCCAACCCCCGAAGGACTGATTGAGGATGGCGCCGTGGAACGCCTCCAGCAAATAGGCCGCTGGCTCAACCGCAACGGAGATGCCATCTACGGCACCGTCACCACCCCCATCTACCGCAATGCCGAGGGCAATGTATGGTTCACCGCCGCCAAGGATAATCCTCAGGCCGTTAATGCCATCATCGTTCACTCTGATGACCGTACGCCGTTGCCTGAATATGTGGAATGGGAAGGCAACACCCCGCGCAAAGGCTCGAAGGTGCGCCTCGTCGACACAAAGAAAGCCCTTCGCTATGAAGTGACGCCCGAAGGCCACACCCGCGTTTTCCTTCCAGCAGCCCTCCGTACGGCCGACGCCCTCGCCCTGCGCATCCAGCTGTAGCGCCACTCTTCTCCGCAAACGAACCCGCCCCTTCCAATATCGGAAACGGGGGGGAATAAAGCAAACCGGAACGTTTCGACCCGCAAGTTGAAACGTTCCGATTTGCGCTTTGAAACGTTTCGTCTTACGGCAAAAGCGGCCTATTTCCTCTTATACCCTCAAAAATTATCCACCACAGCTTAACTTTTTTTAAAAAAAGTTTGTTCTATTCCCTCGTCTTGTATATTTTTGTCGGAGAAAAACATCCATCTTTAAAAATTTATTACTATGCGAAAAAATGTACTTTTCAAAACCTTGTTTGCACTTGCCCTTGTGCTGATAAGCGGAAGTGCCCAGGCTGAGAGTTGGAAGAAGGCGTCTTTGAGCGACCTGACCGCCAACGATGTGTTTGTGATTGTTGCCACGACCAGCGACGGCAACTTTGCGATGTCTAACGACAAGGCTGCATCGGCAGCTCCTGATGCTGTAGCCGTTACTATTGAAAACGAAAAGATTACGAGCGAAGTTACCGCCAACATCAAGTGGACGCTCAAGTATAATGAGAATACAGAGAAATACACGTTCTATCCCGATGGCAGCACCTCATGGCTCTATTGCACGAACAACAACAATGGCGTCAGGGTAGGCGGGAACGCCAACTGCAGTTTCATCATGAAGGATGATTATTTGTATAACGTGGAGCAAGCACGCTACTTAGGCGTTTACAACAAGCAGGACTGGCGTTGCTATACCACCATCAACAATAACATCAAGGACCAGACGTTCGCGTTCTATAAATATGTCAACGACGGGGTGACGGTAGAGAAGCCTGTCATCACGCCTGCCGCAGGTGATTTCGAAGCGGGACAGACGATTCAGGTGACCATCACCGTGCCGCAGGGAACGACGGTCTATTACACCACAGACGATACGACTCCGAGCCAGAACAGCACGGCTTACACCCAGCCTTTCGCCGTCACGAAGACAACAACCGTCAAGGCCGTTGCCTACGATACGAAGGGTAATGCCAGTCCTATCGTATCAGCGACCTATACCTTTAAAGAATACCAGAAGTTCACCACCATCGCCGATTTACAGGCAGCAGCTACTGCCGAGGACCAGGATGTCAACGTTACGTTCAACAGCTGGGTCGTGACAGCCGTCACCGCCAGCAACGCCTACGTCAGCGACGGTGAGAAAGGACTCCTTATTTATTATAAGAATCATGGGTTCCAAATCGGCGACAAGCTGAGCGGCACCGTCACCTGCCAGCTGGTTCTATACAACGGTCAGACCGAACTGAAGGGATTCGTTGCCCTTCCTGCTGCAACGGCTGGCGAGGCTGTGGCCAAGGAGGTAGGCATTGCAGACATCAAAGCTGAGAACCAGTGCACGCTGGTTAAGCTCACCGGTGTGACCTATTCGGGAGGCGACCTCACAGATGGCACAAACAAGATTCAGTTCTACGATACGTTCAAAACCGGCGTCACGCTCACCGAAGGCGAGAAGTACGACGTTACTGGCGTTGTCGTTCTCTTTAAAACCACACTTGAAATTGCTCCCCGTACCGAGAGCGACGTGGTGGTCAAGCAAGACCAGACGCCTTACATCTTTGTCAGCCCTGCCGAGGTGGAACTGGATGGCACCGAGCATCAAGGGACGCTCGACGTGACGTTCAGGAACATCGACACCCAGAATGCCCAAGTAATGGTGACGTTCGTCGATGAGAACGGAAGTCCTCTGGCTGCTGAGCCTGACTGGATTGCGGCTAACTTCGAGGACGGCAAAATCGCCTATCTGGTAGAAGCCAACACAGGCGACGCCCGCACGACCCGACTGGTGGTCAGCGTCAACAACAGCAAGTCGAACGTGGTTACTATCACGCAGGCAAGGCTTCAGCTTGCATACGCCACCCTGCCCTTTGAATATGACGGTGGTGGAACCGGCGTGCTTCCCGACGGTCTGACGGCCGAGGGACTGGGTAGCGCCTATGCAGCCTCGCCTGCCATGAAGTTCGACACTACGGGCGACTATCTGATCCTGCAGATCAACGAGCAGCCGGGCGTGCTCTCCTTCGACATCAAGGGTAACAGCTTCTCAGGCGGCAAGTTCACCGTCCAGACCTCTGCCGACGGACAGACCTACACCGAC
>JAILEU010000057.1 GCA_024697785.1 Bacteroidaceae bacterium
GCCTTTGCCTGGGCCTTGACGACAGCTTTGATGTCCTGGGATGAAGCCCCGATCAGGAACTGGTATTCGCCCTCTGTTACGACCCATGCCGAGGCCTTCTCGTCGAACGAAGCCAGGTCGGCGGCGTTGACCGTCATGACAAGCGTCTCGCTCTCGCTCGGAGCCAGCAGGCGCGTCTTGGCAAACGCCTTCAGCTCCTTGACGGGCTTGTTGGCCGCTTTGTTGTCGGGAGCCGAGATGTAGAGCTCGACAACCTCCTTGCCCTTCTGCGTGCCGCTGTTGCGGACCGTGACGCTCACCTCGTAGGCGTCGCCCTTGTCCGTGATCCGTGCGTCGCTATAGTCGAACGTGGTGTAGCTCAGGCCGTAGCCGAAGGGGTAGCTGACGGGCACGCCGAACGAGTCGAAGTAGCGGTAGCCTACGTAGATGTCCTCCTCGTACTCCGTGTAGTCCACGTTCCTCACGTTACCCTTCTGACTCTGGTTGTTCATCAGGTCGATCTTCGCGTCCTGGTCGATGGGGAAGTTCTTCGACGAGTAGGCGTCGGTAACGTTGACGGGCCACGTCATGGTGAACTTACCCGAGGGCGACTGCTTGCCGCTCAGCACGTCCACGACGCTGTTTCCGCCCTCCTGTCCGGCCTGCCAGGCGCAGAGGATGCCGTCGGGCAGGTCTTTCCACGAGGCCGTTTCGATGACGCCGCCGACGTTCAGCAGCACCACCACCTTCTTGCCTGCCTTGTGATAGGCCTCGCACACCTGTTCGATGAGCTTGCGCTCGGCGTCGCTCAGGTTGAAGTCGGCCGCCTTGCGGTCCTGGAACTCGCCCGAGATGCGTCCCAGGGTGATGACGGCTATGTCGGCCGCCTTGGCCTGTGCCGTCAGCTCCTTGGCCGTGAACAGCTTCTCGTCTGGACGGGGACGGGGCATGAAGCGCATCATCATGGCGCTCCGGCGGTCTTTCTTTGCTGCGGCCTCAATCTCGGCCTCGATGGCCTTCTTGATGTCGTCGGCATACTTGTCGTAGGCGGCCTTGATGTCGTCCGAGACGGCATAGCCGCCGTTCTTCATGCCTTCGAGCAGGGAGACGACGTAGGCGTGGTTCACGTTGCCCGACCCTGTGCCGCCGGCGATGAAGTCGTACGACGTGTTGCCGTAGAGCGCCACGTTCTTGATGTTCTTGTCGAAGGGCAACACCTGGTTGTTCTTCATGAGCACCATGCCCTCGGCCGCCGACTGGCGCGTCACGGCGGCGTGGGCCTGCAGGTCGGGCTTGTTCGAGTAGGCATATCCCTGATAGCGGGGGCACTTCTCGACCAGCGCCAGGGTGCGCTGTACGCTACGGTCGAGGTCGGCCTCGGCCAGCGAGCCGTTCTTGACAGCGGCCACGATGGCGTCGAACTGTTCCTTCTTGCCGGGCTGCAGCATGTCGTTGCCTGCCCACATCTGCTTGGCGCCGTCCTTGCCGCCGAACCAGTCGGTCATCACCGTCCCCTCGTAGCCCCACTCATCGCGCAGGATGGTGGTGACGAGGTCGCGGCTCTCGGAGGTATAGACGCCGTTGATGTAGTTATACGAGGTCATCACGGTCCAGGGCTTGCTCTCCTTGATGGCAATCTCGAAGCCCTTCAGGTAGATCTCGCGCAGGGCGCGTTGCGAAATGCGCGCGTCGTTGCTCATGCGGTTGGTCTCCTGGTTGTTGGCGGCGAAGTGCTTGATGCTGGTGCCCACGCCGTTCTTCTGTACGCCCGTGATGTAGGCCGCGGCGGTCTTGCCGGCCACGACGGGGTCTTCGGAGTAGTATTCGAAGTTACGTCCGCAGAGGGGATGGCGCATGATGTTGAGCGCCGGCGCCAGCAGCACGTCGGCGCCATACTCCTTCACCTCCTCGCCGATGGCCTGTCCCACCTGGTCGATGAGGGCCGTGTTCCACGTCGAGGCCAGCAGAGTGCCGATGGGGAAGTGGGTGCAGAAGTAGGTCTCGGGGTCGTCCTTGCGCCTGGCGTCGATGCGCAGTCCGGCAGGGCCGTCGGCCAGGACGACGGCAGGCACGCCCAGCGTGTCCATGGGGTAGGTTGTTCCCGCGGCACCCTGCACCAGGCTGCGCGTGGCGCCGACGACGGCGTCGTTGCCCGAGAAGCCCGCCATGCCCGTCCCGATGACGAAGTGCGCCTTGTCCTCGAGAGTCATCTTACTCATCACCTTTTTCTTGTTGATGGTGTTCGTTGCTGCCTTGTCGGCAGAGTTGCAACCAGCTAGCAGGGCAGCTGTTGCCATAGCAAATAATAGGATTTTTTTCATGATACGTTACGGTTATATTTTTTTCGCGACAAAAATAGACATTTCCCTCTATTTCTGCAACCAATGGCGAAGAAAAATCTCAATACATAATTCACAATTGGCCAACTCTAAACCTTTTGCACAGCAAAAACTATACCTCGGCGCGCCGAACAAAACCTTCGCAAAGCGAAACAAAACCTCTCATTCCCGCGTTACCAACTAATAAAATTTCGCTTGCAACTAATAAAATAGTTTAAAAAACGCCCTTTTCATCGAATTTCTTAAAGTTTTAGTTGCAAGGAACGGAAACTTCCGTTTCCTTTGCATCGAAGATTGAAAAGAAACCGCATACCGACATGAAAGAAGAAACGAAAACGTTGACCAAGGGCGAGCTGCAGGTGATGAATATCCTGTGGGATAAGCGCCACGCCACGGTGGCCGAGGCTGTCGAGGCCTTCACCGAGCCGCGTCCGGCCTACAATACCGTCCTGACGTTCCTCCGCATCCTCGAGGAGAAAGGCTTCGTGGGCCATCGCAAGGAGTCGCGCCTCTATGTCTATCACCCCGTCGTGCAGAAAGGCGAGTACACGCGCATGTATATGAAAGAGGTGCGCGACAGCCTCTTCGACGGCTCGGCCAAGTCGCTCATCAGCTTTTTTGCCGAAGAGGAAAATCTCTCCGCCGGCGAAGTCCAGGAACTGATTGATATGCTTCAGAGCCTTAATTCTTAATACATGATTTCTTATTTTTTAATTCTTAATTCTTAACTAATCATGTATTACCTCCTTCTTTCCTCTATAGCCCTTGCGCTCTTCTACCTCTTTTATAAATGGTTGCTGAGCCGCGACACGCTCCATCGCTTCAACCGCGTGGTGCTGCTCGTGGTGCTGGTGCTGAGCGTCGTGCTGCCTGCCGTCCATCTCGACCTGGGCACGCGTGCTGCCGACTTCGCCCAGATGCTCGAGGAGCTGGTCGTCACGCCAGGTGACGAAGCCTACCCCCAACCCGCAGCCTACCCCCAACCCCTCCCTAAAGGGAAGGGCTTTATGTCACCCCTCCTTCAGGAGGGGACGGGGGAGGCTACTCTCCTCGCCCTCTACCTCGCCGGCGTGCTGTTCTTCCTCGTCCGCCTTGGCGTGGGCGTCGTGCGCAACTCCCGTCTGGGCCGACGCGGGTCCGAGAGGCTCGACGACGGCACACGCCTCGTCCTCCACGATGGTCGCTACGCCCCCTTCAGCTGGATGCACACCATCGTCGTCTCGCGTCGCGACTACGACGCCAACGCCCCCATGATCCTCGCCCACGAGCGCGAGCACATACGCCTCGGACACTCGTGGGACATCCTCCTCTGCCAGCTCTGCACGGCCTTCCAATGGTTCAACCCCGCCGCATGGCTCGTGGGACGCGAGCTGCGCGCCGTACACGAATATGAAGCCGACGAGGCCATGCTGCGTAGCGGCACGGACGCCCGTCATTACCAGATGAAGCTCATCGAGACAGCCTTAGGCGCCCGGTTCAACTCGATAGCCAATAATTTCACCCATTGTTCCACAAAAAAACGTATTCTTATGATGATGAAGAAACAGACCAGCCCCTGGGCACGGCTCAAAGTGCTCTATGTGCTCCCCGTTGCGGCGCTTGTGCTCCTTGCTGCCAGCTGCGACAATCCCAAGGAAGAAGCGGATGCCCAGAAGGTGTCCAGAGTAGCTGAACTCGCATCCGAGGCCGAACCTCTGATCGTAGTTGACGGCAACATCGTCACGGCTGAAGTGTACAAAAGCCTGAATCCCGACGACATCGACCACGTCGATGTGCTGAAGAGCGAAGCCGCCACCGCCGCCTGGGGCACGCAAGGCGCGAACGGCGTCATCGTGGTAACCACCAAGAAGGCCTCCATCGAGGAGAAGATCAAAGAAGGAAAGGTGACGGAAGAGGACTATGACCAATTGACCTTCAACGTTGTGGAGAAGATGCCCGAGTTCGAAGGCGGCATGGATGGCATGATGAGCTTCCTCCAGAAAAACATCAAGTACCCTGCCGAGGCCAAGGAGAAGGGCAAGAAGGGACGAGTCCTCGTTCAGTTTGTCGTTGAAAAGGACGGCAGCATCGTTGAGCCCAAAGTCGTCAAGAGCGTCTCGCCCGAGCTCGATGCCGAAGCCCTGCGCGTGGTGAAGGCCATGCCGAAGTGGACGCCCGGCGAACAGCGTGGCGAGAAGGTCCGCGTCCAGTTCACCCTTCCCGTCTCCTTCCGCCTGCCGGAGAAATAGGTTTGGTTTAGTTCCGGCATAGCCGGAGGTTTAGTTTGGCCTTGGCCAAGGTTTAGTTTCGCTTCGCGAAGGTTTAGTTTGGCCTTTCCCTGTAGAGACGCGGCATGCCGCGTCTCCTTTTTTATGTCTGCAAATAATGGAATAACGTAGTGAGATAATTCTTTAACGTAGTGGAATAAAACTTTAACGTAGTGGAATAAATCTTTAACGTAGTGGAATAATCTTTTAGCGTAATGAGCTGAGAAAACTATGTTTTAGTGAATCATGAAAAAACAAGAAAATAGCCCCAAATAGCCGTTTTTGATACGTTTTGTGCCTCGTCCGAGCCTTGAAATGGCCGGAGCAGTCGGTCTTGTAATGCCGTATGTCGTTGTATGATTGCTTTTTAGATGAAAAACATCGTAGCCAGGCATAACAATAACAGTATAACAGTTATTTTTTAAAGGGTATCATTCTCCTTCTCCTTCCTTATTTTATATTATAATATATTTATTATTAATTAGTTAAATAGTATTATAAAGGAGATTTGAGAAAACACACACCTTCAAAAAACTAACTGTAATCTGTTATAACTGTTATGCCCGGCACACAACACGCTCTCTTACAAGCCTTTATTCCCTATTAGGCCACCTGCGATGCCGTTTTTCGTAACACTTAACTGTTACAGGCAGAGCAGCACCATCACTTCGGCTACGACTACGCGGAGGAACATGGTCAGGGGATAGACGGTGGAGTAGGCTACGGGCACCTGGTTGTTGTCGTGGCAGACGGCCTGGGCGTAGGCCATGGCGGGGGGATCGGTCATGGCGCCGGTGATCATGCCGCTGATGGAGTAGTAGCTGAGGCGGAAGGCGTGGCGCGCCAGCAGGCCTGTCAGGAAGCAGGGGATGACGGTGATGAGGAAGCCGTAGAGCACCCACCAGTAGCCTCCGCCGGCGACGGTCTGGACGAAGCCGCCTCCGGCCGTGATGCCTACGGAGGCGAGGAAGAGGCTCAGGCCTATCATGCGCACCATATGGTTGGCCGAAGTGCTCATGTAGGTGACCATCTTGAGCTTGGGGCCGAAGGTGCTGATGAGTATGGCGACGATGAGGGGTCCGCCGGCAAGGCCGAGCTTGACGGGGACGGGCATGCCGGGCACGGCGATGGGCAGCATGCCGAGGGCGACGCCCAGCACGATGCCGAGGAAGTAGGGGATGAGGTTAGGCTCGTTGAGCTGCTTGATGGAGTTGCCGAGGATGGGGAGTAGCTTGCCGACGCGCTCCTTGTCGCCGACGACGGTAACGGTATCGCCCACCTGCAGCAGCAGGCCCGGGGTGGCGATGAGCTCGACACCGGCGCGGCGGATGCGGGTGATGGTGACGTCGAATGTCTGGCGCAACTTCATGTCGCCCAGGCGCTTGCCGTTGATGGTGGGGTTGGTGATAAGGACCTTCTGGGTGACGAGGTGGTTGGTCTTCATGGCGTCCCAGGCGCCGCGGTCCATGGTCTCGATGCGATGGCCGATGAGGAGCTCCATGGCGGCGAGCTCGTCGGGTGTGGCGACGAGGAAGAGCTTGTCGCCGAGGCCGAGGGTGGTGTCGGCGCCGGCGAGCTCGACGTCGCCCGAAGCGCGGTGGAGGATGCGGGTGATGACGCATTGGCGCCCGAAGTGGCGCTGGATCTCGTTGAGCGTCTTGCCGCAGACGGCCTCGTTGGCTACCTCGAGGGTGGCGGCTTCGAGGGTCTCGGCTATGTCGTGGTTGGCGCGCTGGAGGGTGTCGTCTTCTTTCTTGAAGTCGATGCGGAAGATGGCCCTGAGGAGCATGAGGCAGAGGATGACGCCGATGACGCCGAGAGGGTAGGTGACGGCGTAGCCTTGTGCGATGGTGGGGTCCTGCATGGCGGCTGTGTCGAGGAGTGTCTGTTGGGCGGCGCCCATGCCGGGGGTGTTGGTGACGGCGCCGCTCATGACGCCGATGAGGGTGAGCAGGCTCTCGCCCGTGGCCCAGTGGATGACGAGGGTGGTGAGGCACGCCAGCATCACCATGATGACGGCGAGCAGGTTGAGCGTTACGCCGCCCTTGCGGAAGCTGGAGAAGAAGCCGGGGCCGAGCTCCATGCCCAGGGAGAAGACGAAGAGGATGAGGCCGAACTCTTTGACGAAGGCTGCCGTGGTTGGGTCGAGGGTGCAGCCCAGCTGTCCCGCCAGGATACCGACAAACAGTATCCACGTGACGCCCAGCGACACGTTACCGATGCGGACGCGGCTCAGCAGGAGGCCGCCGAAGATGACAAGGGCGAGCATGAAGATGGTGTGTGCTACGCCCGTCCCCACAAAGAGGTCTGTTATCCAGCTTAAAAACAACATTTTTAGGTGCTATTTGACGATTTACGATTTGAGATTAGGAGTTCAGGAGTTTAGTAGTTCAGTAGTTCAGACAAGACCTCTGCATGCAGGCTTTCGGTTAGCAGGACATTTTTTCTTAACTCATGACTCATAATTCTTAACTAGTAAAAATTCCTAAATTTTCACTTCCGGCCAGCCGTCGTCTGTCCAGTCCAGGGGGCGGAGGAAGAGCTTCGAGGCGCCGTTGAGCGAGCGGTCGTAGGCGTGGGCTACGATGTACCAGCCGTCGTCGAAGGCATAGACGCCGCAATGGCCTACGCCGCAGTAGCGGTCGTCGGACGAGGCGATGATGGTGCCGCCGCCTTCGGTCATGGGACGTCCGTCGCGGTCGAGATAGGGGCCTGTGACCTTGCGGCTGCGGCCGACGGCGGTCTTGTAGGTGCTGTTGAGCCCGCGGCAGCAGAGGTCGAACGAGACGAAGAGGTAGTACCAGCCGTCGCGATAGACGAGGAAGGGTGCCTCGATGGCGTTGTTGCCTGCCTCGACGCCGGGCTCGGTATCGTTGTGGAGGATGGTCTTGGGGGCGCGGCGACGGGCTACGGTGCGGGGCTTGCCGACGGGGGTGCGCATGTCTTTCTTCAGGCGGACGAGCTGTATGCCGTCCCAGAACGAGCCGAAGGCCAGCCAGGGTCGTCCGCGACGGTCGAGGATGACGGCGGGGTCGATGGCGTTATAGTCCGTCGTGCCGCGCTCGGAGCGGACGACCATGCCGAGGTCCTGCCAGCCATAGTCGGGCGACTGGGGGTTGAGCGTAGGGGTGGTCATGACGCCGATGGCAGACGTGTTCTTGCCGAAGGTGGAGCAGGAGTAGTAGAGGTACCAGCGGTTGCGGGCGCGGACGATGTCGGGCGCCCAGGTGTGTCCGCGATAGCCGGGGACGGCGGTCTTGGCCCATTCGGGGATGGGGTCGAGGGGTCCGCGGACGGGCTGCCAGCTGACGCGGTCGTCGGACGTCAACTGCCCGATGCCGAACCCGGTGGTGAACATGTAGTACCGTCCGTCCTCGCAGGCCAGCACGGGGTCATGGACATCGGGGTACGTGGGGTCATAGGCGGGGCGTTCGCGGCGCTCCTGCTGGGCTGCCATCTGAAGGCAGCCGGCAGCTAACAAGACAAAGAGGACTCGGCGGCTCATGGATTTAACGAATTAAGAGTTAAGAAAAAATGTTTGCACTCTGTATGCTCTTTTTTACTACGAATTACACGAATTTAACGAATTCCGGATTACACGGATATTTACCGCTTCGCGGTTTTGGGAGTGCCCCTGCGGGGCAGAAATTTTATAAAATTAAATTCAATATTATTCAAAATTCATTCAATATTTGGCACCCTACGTTCGGCGTACGAAGCCATTGTCGCAAGGAATAATTAACTTCATTTATTCTTGTCGCGACTCGGCATAGCTCAAACAAGTTTGGCTCTGTTCTCGCTGCTCCAAGAATTGACTTTGTCTTTTCTTGTCGCGACTCGGCAAAATGAGCAAGCTCTTTTGCTCTCGCTGCTCCAA
>JAILEU010000066.1 GCA_024697785.1 Bacteroidaceae bacterium
AGCACGTCCGAGGCGCCGAACGTGGGTTTATCGACGGTGAGCTTGTCGTAGCGGAAGGTGGTGTAGCTGAGGCCGTAGCCGAAGGCCCATTGCTGGCTGACGACGGCTTCGTAGTTATAGGCTCCCTCCATGACGTCGGTCTGCTCGCAGGGCTTGTAGTCGTAGGTGGTGATGCTCTGCTCGTAGCGGGGATAGCTGATGGGCATCTTGGCGCTAAAGTTGGCCTTGCCGCTGACGAGGCGTGCGAGGGCGTCGCCGCCGTAGTTGCCGGGGAGGAAGATGTCGATGACGGCCTGGCAGAGGGGTTCAATCTCGCGGATGATGCGCGGACGGCCTTCGTTGAGCACGAGGACGATGGGTTTGCCTGTGGCAGCAACGGCCTTCACGAGGGTCTGCTGGGCGGCCGGGAGGGCGAGCTCGTTGAGGTTGCCGGGGGTCTCGCAGTAGGAGTTCTCGCCCACGCAGAGCATGACGACATCGGCGCGACGGGCGGCGCTGACGGCCTCCTGGAGCATCTTGTCGTCGGAGTATTCGTCGAACCAGTTGCCCTCCTCGATATAGCGGACGCCCTGGGCGAAGGTGACGTTAGACGGACCGAACTCGTTCTGCATGGCCTCGAGGATGGTGTTGTACTTCGCGCCCAGCTCGTCGGCACGCTTACCCTGCCACGTGTAGCTCCAGCCGCCGTTGAGGGTACGGATGGAGTTGGCGTTGGGGCCGCAGACGAGCACCTTGGTGCCCTGGGCGAGGGGCAGCAGGCTGCCCGTGTTCTTCAGCAGCACCTCGCCTTCCTCGGCAGCCAGCAGGGCCTTGGCGGCAAACTCGTCGCAGCCGTAGCGTGAATAATCGACGTCGCCATCGACGATGGGCTTCTCGAAGAGGCCGAGGCGCAGCTTGAGGCGGATGCAGCGGCTGGCGGCATCGTCGATGCGGCTCATGGGCACCTCGCCCTCGTCAACGAGCTCCTTCAGCAGGGTGCAGAAGTCGGGGTTGTAGGGGTCCATGCTCATGTCGATGCCGGCGTTGATGGCCATCTTGATGGCCTCCTTGCGGCTGGCTGCAACGTGGTCGCGGGTGTAGAGGTTCTGGATGTCAGCCCAGTCGGTAACGATGAGGCCGTCCCAGTTGAGGTCCTCCTTAAGCCACTGGGTGAGGTATTCGTAGTTGGCGTGGAAGGGGATGCCGTTGTTGTTGGCGCTGTTGACCATGACGGAGAGGGCGCCGGCGCGGATAGTGGCCAGGTAGGGAGCGAAGTACTTCTCACGCATCTCGCTGGGGGTGATGTGCGAGGGTGTGCGGTCCTTGCCCGAGGTGGGCACGCCGTAGCCCATGTAGTGTTTGAGGCAGGCAGCCACATGGCGCCCGTCGACGTGGTTGGGGTCGTCGCCCTGGAAGCCGCGGATGGCCTCGATGCCCATCTGGGCATTGATGTAGGGGTCTTCACCGAAGTTCTCCCACTGGCGGCTCCAGCGCGGGTCGCGTCCGAGGTCGAGGACAGGGGCGAACGTCCAGGGGATGGCGGCGGCGCGGGTCTCGTAGGCGCTGATTTCGGCCTCCTCGCGGACGAGGGTGCGGTTGAACGAGGCGCCCATGTTGATGCCCTGCGGGAAGAGGGTGGCGCCGAGGGTGTAGGTGCCGCCGTGAATCTGGTCAACGCCATAGAGGGTGGGGACGTGCAGCTCGCTCATGGATGCCGTCGTAATCTGGTCGATAATCTCGTGCCACTTGGAGATGTCCTGACCGACGTCGCGCGGCGTATTGAGGAACGAGCCCACTTTGTACTCCTTGATCATCTTGTCAAGGGTTTCCTTGTTGATTTTATACTCGGCGCGGACCTTGTAGTCCTCGAGGGCGCCGATGGTGATCTGGCACATCTGGCCGATTTTCTCCTCGAGCGTCATGCCGGAGACGATTTTCTTCACTTGAGCCTCAATCTGAGGGTCGGAGGGGATGGCCGGAGCCACCTTGGGGGTTTGCTTGCCGCAACCGGCAAACAGCATCATGCCTGACAATGCGATGGACATAAGCGTACGAATTTTCATAAATGCTGATTTAAAAAATGTTATTTGGCTGCAAAAATAGAGAAAAAATATGATTATAGGAACACGCGTGGGAAAAAAATTTGATACTTCGCCGTTTTTGACGTACTTTTGCAGCCTGAAAAAACCGGAAAGGAAAGAAAACAATGGAACTAAGTGAACAAGAGGTCATCCGCCGCCATAGCCTGGAGGAGCTGCGCGGGCTGGGCATCAACCCCTACCCCGCCGCCGAGTTTGTAACCAATGCATTCAGCACAGAGATAAAGGAGAAATGGACCGACCCCGTCTTCCCCGAAGGGGCTACGGACGAGGAGAAGGCTGCCCAGCTGGAGCGTGAGCGCTGGCAGGTGAGCATCGCCGGCCGCATGATGAGCCGCAGGGTGATGGGCAAGGCTTCGTTCATGGAGCTGCAGGACTCGAAGGGCCGCATCCAGGTGTACGTGATGCGTGACGCCATCTGCCCCGACGAGGACAAGACGATGTACAACACGGTGTTCAAGCGCCTGATGGACATCGGCGACTTCGTGGGCATCAAGGGCTACGTGTTCCGCACGCAGACGGGCGAGATCAGCGTGCATGCCGAGCAGATGACGTTCCTCAGCAAGAGCCTGCGCCCGCTGCCCATCGTGAAGTACAAGGACGGCGTGGCTTACGACAAGTTCGACGACCCCGAGCTGCGCTACCGCCAGCGCTACGTGGACCTCGTGGTGAACGAGGGCGTGAAGGAGACGTTCCTGAAGCGCGCCACCATCGTGCGCACCATGCGCCGCATCCTCGACGACGCAGGCTACACGGAGGTCGAGACGCCCATCCTGCAGACCATCGCGGGCGGCGCCTCGGCACGGCCGTTCATCACCCATTTTAACGCGCTCGACCAGGACATGTACATGCGCATCGCCACCGAGCTCTACCTGAAGCGCCTCGTCGTGGGCGGCTTTGAGGGCGTCTATGAGATGGGCAAGAACTTCCGCAACGAGGGCATGGACAAAACCCACAACCCCGAGTTCACCTGCATGGAGCTCTACGTGAGCTACAAGGACTACAATTGGATGATGTCGTTCACCGAGCGGATGCTTGAGGAAATCTGCGTGGCCGTCAACGGCAAGGCGGAGGTGGAGATCGACGGCAAGGTCATCAGCTTCAAGGCACCCTACCGCCGCCTGCCCATCCTCGACGCCATCGAGGAGAAGACGGGCTTCGACTGCAACGGCAAGACCGAGGACGAGATCCGCGCCTTCTGCCGCCAGAAGGGCATGGAGGTTGACGAGACCATGGGCAAGGGCAAGCTCATCGACGAGCTGTTCGGCGAGTTCTGCGAGGGCTCGTTCATCCAGCCGACGTTCATCATCGACTATCCCGTCGAGATGTCGCCCCTGACGAAGATGCATCGCTCGAAGCCTGGCCTGACAGAGCGTTTCGAGCTGATGGTGAACGGCAAGGAGCTGGCCAACGCCTACAGCGAGCTCAACGACCCCATCGACCAGGAGGAGCGCTTCCGCGAGCAGATGCGGCTGGCCGACAAGGGCGATGACGAGGCCATGATCATCGACCATGACTTCCTGCGCGCCCTCCAGTACGGCATGCCCCCCACGAGCGGCATCGGCATAGGCATCGACCGCCTTACCATGCTCATGACGGGCAAGTTCGCCATCGGCGAAATCATGCTCTTCCCCCAGATGAAACCGGAAAAATTGGTTTAACGAGAATTTAATTAGTAAAATATTATCATGGATTTCCCCTCAGGCAAAGTAGGCATCATGGGCGGCGGAAGCTGGGCAACCGCCATCGCCAAGATTGTCCTCGGCAACGAGGACACCATCAACTGGTTCATCCGTCGCGACGACCGCATAGCCGACTTCAAGCGCCTGGGCCATAACCCGGGCTACCTGACCGGCGTGGACTTCGACATCAACCGCATCAACTTCTCGTCGAACATCAACGACGTCGTCGATGCGTCCGACGTCCTCATCTTCGCCATCCCGTCGCCCTACCTCAAGCCCCACCTCAAGCGGCTGCGCGGCAAGCTGAAGGACAAGTTCGTGGTGAGCGCCATCAAGGGCGTCGTCCCCGACGACAACATCCTCATCAGCGAGTACTTCCGCCGCCACTACGGCGTGGCCGAAGAAGACATGGCCGTCATCGCCGGTCCCTGTCATGCCGAGGAGATAGCCCTGCAACGCATCTCGTACCTCACCATCGGCTGTGCCGACCGCGAGAAGGCCCTGCGCTTCGGCAGCAAGCTCGCCCAGCCCTTCGTCAAGACCACCGTCAGCGACGACGTCGTCGGCATCGAGTACAGCTCGGTGCTGAAGAACGTCTATGCCATCGCCGCCGGCATCTGCAACGGGCTGAAGTACGGCGACAACTTCCAGGCCGTGCTGATGTCGAACGCCGCCGTCGAGATGACAAACTTCATCAACCACGTCAATCCCCGTCCGCGCAACATCAGCGAGAGCGTCTATATGGGCGACCTGCTGGTGACGGGCTACTCGCAGTTCAGCCGCAACCGCATTTTCGGCACAATGGTGGGCAAGGGCTATAGCGTCAAGGCCGCCCAGATGGAGATGGAGATGGTGGCCGAAGGCTACTACGGCACGAAGTGCATGAAGGAGATCAACCGCACCCAGCACGTCAACATGCCCATCCTAGACGCCGTCTATAACATGCTCTACGAGCGCATCTCCCCCACCATCGAAATCAAGCTCCTCACCGACTCGATGAGATAGCGGCGCCTTCGGCGCAATTGATAATTGATAATTGAAAATTGAAAATTAAGAATTAAGAATTAAAAAATATCGTTTAACGACCATGCGGCAAGTGCCGCGCCAAATCGTAAATAGTAAATCGTCAAATAGTAAATCCCCATGATTTCTCTTTCAAACCAGAAAGTCCTGGACTTTGTGTCCACGGCAGCCATCGAGGCGCTGAAGCCTCAAGTAGAAGCTGGTCTGCGTGCCCTTGAGGAGGGTACGGGTGCCGGTAATGATTTCATCGGCTGGCTTCATCTGCCCAGCAGCATCAAGGCCGAGTTCCTGGCGGACATCGAGCAGACGGCCCGCACGCTCCGCGAGGAGTGCGACGTGGTGGTGGTGTGCGGCATCGGCGGCAGCTACCTTGGCGCACGCGCCGTCATCGAGGCCCTCAACAGCAACTTCCAGGCCTACGAGCAGACGGGCGGACCCGCCATTGTCTATGCCGGACATAACATCTCCGAGGACTACCTCTTTGAGCTCACCACCCTGCTCCGCGACAAGCGCTTCGGCATCATCAACATCAGCAAGTCAGGCACGACCACCGAGACGGCCCTGGCCTTCCGCCTGCTGAAGAAACAATGTGAGGCTCAGCGCGGCATCGACACGGCCCGCCGCGTCATCGTCTGCATTACCGACGCCGTGCGTGGCGCAGCCCGCACCCTCGCCACCCAGGAGGGCTACAAGACCTACGTCATCCCTGACAACGTGGGCGGACGCTTCAGCGTCCTCACCCCCGTGGGTCTGCTGCCCATCGCCATAGCCGGCTACGACATCCGCGCCCTCGTGGCAGGTGCCGTCGAGATGGAAAAGGCCACGGCGCCCTCCGTGCCCTACGCCGACAACATCGCCGCCCAGTATGCCGCCACGCGCAACGCCCTCTATGCCGCCGGCAAGAAGATCGAGATCCTCGTCAACTTCCAGCCTAAGCTCCACTACGTCAGCGAATGGTGGAAGCAGCTCTACGGCGAGAGCGAAGGTAAGGAGGGCAAGGGCATCTTCCCTGCCAGCGTCGATTTCAGCACGGACCTCCACAGCATGGGCCAATGGATTCAGGAGGGCGAGCGCTCCATCTTCGAGACCGTCATCTCGGTCGAGAAGACGCGCCACAGCCTCACGGTCCCCGCTGACGAGCAGAACCTCGACGGCCTGAATTACCTGGCCGGCAAGCACGTCGACGAGGTCAACAAGATGGCCGAACTGGGCACGCAGATGGCCCACGTCGATGGCGGCGTTCCCAACATCCGCATCGTCATGCCCGAGCTCACCGAACGCTACCTCGGCCAGCTGCTCTACTTCTTCGAGAAGGCCTGCGGCGTCAGCGGCTATGTCCTCGGTGTCAACCCCTTCAACCAGCCCGGCGTCGAAGCCTACAAGAAGAACATGTTCTCCCTCCTCGGCAAACCCGGCTACGAGAAAATAACGAAGTAATCACTTTGTTAATGAAGAATGAAGAATGAAAAATGAAGAATAAAATGTCCTGTATGCAGCGTTCCGCTTGCAAAGCCGTTTATTTTTCATTCTTCATTCTTCATTTTAACTTAAGTTTCGCAAGTATGAAATTGTACCAGAGAGGAACGCCCCGAAGGGGCATGGAGCACATAGCCCAGGGCAACGCCCTGGGTACAAATGACAAAAGAAACAATCGCCCTGAAAGGGCAAAAGCATTCAAAATTAATTCTTTTGCCCTTTCAGGGCGCGAAAATGGTAGGAGCTTGGATATACCCAGGGCGTTGCCCTGGGCTGGTGGCTTTCTGCCCTTTCAGGGCGCTCATCGCTGTCTAGGCTCGTTTTTTTACTTGCGAAACTTGAATTCTTAATCTTAATTAAATAGTGTATCCTACTGCAGTCCTTTTCGACATGGACGGGGTCCTCTTCAACTCCATGCCTTATCATGCGCGGGCGTGGCATCTGGCCATGGCCGAGTTCGGCTATGACCTCAGCGAAGAAGAGGCCTACATGCACGAGGGGCGCACGGGGTTCGGTACCATACAGATTCTGGCCGAGCGTCAGGGGCTGCACGCCACGCGCGAGATGGCAGACGAGATGTACCGCGTCAAGTCGGCCTACTTCGCCCGCTACCCCGACCCTGAGCCCATGCCGGGTGCCCTCGCCCTCATCCGCAAGATGCAGGCCGAGGGGGTGATGATCCTGCTCGTCACGGGCAGCGGCACCACCACGCTCCTCGCCCAGCTCAATCAAGCCTACCCCGACGTCTTCAGCCCCGAGCGCATGGTCACGGGTTTCGACGTCAAGAAGGGCAAACCCGACCCCGAGCCCTACCTGATGGGTCTTGCCAAGGGCAGCGCCGTGCTGGGCCGCGAGCTGCGGGCGGACGAGTGCATCGTCGTCGAGAACGCCCCGTTGGGCGTCCGCGCCGCCGTAGCCGCCCACATCCCCACCATCGCCGTCAACACCGGACCCCTGCCCGACCACGTCCTGACGGACGAAGGCGCCACATGGCTCTTCCCCTCCATGCAAGCCCTCTGCGACGCCTGGCCACACATATAGTTAAGAATTAAGAGTTAAGAATTAAAAAAAATAGTACTGACATACAGGAAACATATTTTTTTTGACTACGAATTTTACGAATTATACGAATTCTTGGAGCAGCGAGAGCAAAAGAGCTTGCTCATTTTGCCGAGTCGCGACAAGAAAAGACAAAGTCAATTCTTGGAGCAGCGAGAACAGAGCCAAACTTGTTTGAGCTATGCCGAGTCGCGACAAGAATAAAT
>JAILEU010000070.1 GCA_024697785.1 Bacteroidaceae bacterium
CTCCACTATGCTTCAGACTCTGGAGCAAAGGTACATATTCGTCAGTAAATGGCCAAACAACAGCCGAGCTTTCTTATCCTGCAATTTGACCCATTGAAACAAAGTACCACTAAACTATCCTGCAAAATGACCCATACGCCGAAAAAAACCGGACAGTTAATCATGGCGTTCAGCCACTTTTTCTCATCAGGGTCGGGTATCCAGTTGTCGTCGCTCCAAATCATCGCTCCGGTCTCCGGATCCACACCGAAGATATGCAGTTCCGTTCCGCCTATGATTTGCCTATGACCGTTCCACTCTATGATGCGCGAGGTGCAATAAGTGGCTTTGTCGAGATACAGCACTCAGCGGACGGTGCGTTCGGCGTCCATGCGGAGGAAGATAGCGATGAGGATAGTGAAGCCCCAGAGGGAGCTGCCGCCGTAGCTGAAGAAGGGTAAGGGGATGCCGATGACGGGCATAAGGCCGATGACCATGCCGACGTTGATGAGCAGATGGAAAAGGAGGATGCAGGCTACAGAATAGCCATAGACACGAGCAAAGCGCCCAGACCCTTGTCGCTCGGCCAGCACCAGCAGGCGGAGAATGAGTGCCACAAAAAGCAGCAGCACGCCTACCGTGCCGATGAAGCCTTGCTCCTCACCAATGGTGCAGAAAATGAAGTCCGTCTCCTGCTCGGGCACATAGCTGAGCTTCGTCTGCGTACCGTGGAGGAAGCCTTTGCCGGTGAGCCCTCCGGAGCCGATGGCAATCTTCGCCTGATGGACATTATAGCCCGCTTCCTTAACGTCGTCCTCCATGCCCAGCACCACCTTGATGCGCTTCTGCTGATGGTCGGCAAGGATGTTGTCGAAGACGTAGTTGCACGAGTAGTAATAGCCCACGGAACCGACGGCGAACAGGGCGATGAAGATGTAGGTCGCGCGGCGCTCAATCAGATAGCTAACAAGCAGATAAAGGAAAATGAGTATGCATAGCCCTATCTGTACAAGG
Organism: Bacteroidaceae bacterium; assembly: GCA_024697785.1. Lineage (GTDB taxonomy): Bacteria > Bacteroidota > Bacteroidia > Bacteroidales > Bacteroidaceae > UBA1189. The sequence continues at coordinate 994 of JAILEU010000070.1, forward strand.
CCGACGTTGAAGGGTACGAAGTAGCGGGCGGCAAGGAGCGACACGAGGGTGACAACAAGGGGAACGACCAAGACGACAGTAGCGCGACGGGCATCGCGGGCATAGATACGTAGCATGATGGACGTAACGACGGGGATGAGGGCCATGACGACAAACATGCCAACACTCACCGGCACGTGGGCAAAGGTGTGCCCGCTCTGACTGATGCCGACGACAAAAAAGACGATGGCACAGACGCCGAGGAGGAGGAACGAGCCGGTCATACCCTCGCGGTAGAGCACGAGGAAAAAGGAGAGATAGACGAGCGCCGAGCCGGTTTCTTTCTGCGCGACAATGAGCATCATGGGCAGGGCGATGATGGCAAGGGCTCTCAGAAGGTCGGCACGGCGCTGGAAGCTGAACCCGTAGCGCCCCACCTGACGGGCAAGGGCTAGCGCCGTGGCGAACTTGGCAAACTCGGCGGGCTGTACCTTCACGGGACCGAACACCAGCCACGAATGGCTGCCCTTGGTGTCGGGCGCAATGAAGATGGTGACGACGAGCAGCACGATGAAGGCGCCGTAAAGGATGTAGGCGTACATCTCGTAGTACTTCTTCTCGATGTTCAGCAGCACCAGTCCGACCAGGACGGCACAGCCCATCCACACCAGCTGCTTGCCGGCGCGGCTGTCGAAGCTGAAGAAGTCGGTGTGGCTGAAGTCGTAGCTGGCGCCGCAGATGCTCACCCACCCGAAGGCCATCAGCAGCAGGCAGATGACGATGGTGACCCAGTCGACCGACTTCCAGAGGTTAGCGTTCCGTGTTGCCATAGTTGATGATGCGATGCTGGAACTCGTCGGCCTTGAGCTGGCTCTCGGGCGAGAGGTGTCCATTGATGTACTGTTCCATCATGAGTGCGCCGATGGGTACGCCAAAGACGGCTCCGTAGCCGCCGTTCTCGACAAAGACGGCAATGGCAATCTGGGGGTTGTCCTTGGGGGCAAAGCCCATGAAGACGGAGTGGTCCTTGCCACGGTTTTGTGCCGTGCCGGTCTTGCCGCACACCTCGTAGTCGGGACTGGCGGCACGACGGCAGGTACCCATAGTGACGGCGCCGCGCATGCCCTCGACGACGGTCTCGTAGTGCCGGCGCTCGACGGTGGTGTAGTGCCGTGTGAGGTAGATACTGTCGAGGCTGCCACCTTCGACCTCGCGCACCACGTGTGGAGCGACGTAGTAGCCGCGGTTGGCGATAGTGGCGCAGAGGTTGGCTATCTGAAGGGGGGTGAGGGTGACCTCGCCCTGCCCGATGGCAATGCTGATGATGGTGGCACCCTTCCACGAGCGTTTGTAGATTTTGTCGTAGTAGTCGGCGTTAGGGATGAAGCCCCGTGCCTCGCCAGGGAGATCCACCCCCAGCCGGTAGCCAAAGCCCATGTCCACCATGTGGTCCTTCCACGTGGTCATGGCCTCCTGCACATTCTGGTATTTGCGTGAGCCCATCATACGGTAGAGCCCCCAGCAGAAGAAGCCGTTGCACGAGGTAGCGATGGCAGGTACGAGGCGCCACGAGGTGTTGCCGTCGTGACAGCCCACGTGGAGACTGCCCAACACGAAGCCGCGCGTACAGGGCAGGCTGGTCTCGGGGGTGATGATGCCCTCCTGCAGATAGGTGAGCGCCTGCGAGGTCTTAAAGGTCGAGCCTGGGGGGTAGGTGCCCTGGATGGCACGGTTGAGCAACGGTTTGCGTCCGTCCTGAGCCATCTTCATGTGGTTACCGCCTCGCTGTCGTCCCACCAGCTCGCGGGGGTCGAAGGTGGGCGACGACACCATGCAGAGAATCTCGCCCGTCGAGGGCTCGATGGCTACGATGCTGCCTATCTTGTTCTCCATAAGGCGTTCGCCCAACGCCTGCAACTTCATGTCGATGCTGAGATGGAGGTTCTTGCCAGGCACGGCAGGGACGTCCTCGGCACCGTCCATATAGTGGCCCTTGATTTGTCCGTGGGCATCGCGCAGCAGTATCTCGCGGCCTTTCTCGCCACGGAGCTCCTTCTCATAGAAGCTCTCAACTCCCTGCTTGCCGATGAAGTCGCCGCGGCTGTAGTAGTCGTCAGCCTCCATCTCCTTCTTCGACACCTCGCCCAGGTCGCCCAGCACATGGCCGGCGTAGGGGTAGTTGTACTGCCGGATGGTACGCAGGCGGGTGGTGAAGCCCGGGAACTTGTAGAGCTGCTCTGTGAGACGTGCGCAGTCCTCCACCGTCAGCTGGCTGAGGAACACCTGGTCGGTGTAGCTCGAGTAACCGGGATTAAGGCGGGTGTTACGGATGTCGGCCATGCGAAGGTCGAACTGCTCACGGCTGATGTCGAGCGCCTGACAGAGCGCCAGCGTGTCGAGGTCTTTGACGTTGCGCATGCACACCATAACGTCGTAGGCCGGCTGGTTGAATACCAGCAGCCTGTCCTGGCGGTCGTAGATGACGCCTCGGGTGGGATAGATGGTTTTGTTGAGGAAGGCGTTGCTCTCGGCATTAGCTTTGTATTCGTCGCTCAGAATCTGCAGCGAGAAGAGGCGGATGGTGTAAACCACGAAGAGGACGATCACCAGCCCGATGATGACCCAGCGCCGTTTGTCATACTGATAGTCACCATTCATGAGGCTATTTCCCTTTGACGTGTTCGATGGCCATGACGAGCATCAGGGTCAGCAGCGTGCTACCACCGATGCTGATGGCCAATGGCAGCAGGTAGGCGAAGGAGAAGTATTCAAGGCAGAAGACCAGCGTGTGGTGCAGCAGCGTGGCCAGCAGGGCATAGCGTACGAAGGCTCCGACGCCCATGGCGTGGATGCCCGGGGTGAAGGGCTCGCCATCGCCCCCGCGAAGGAAGAAGAGGCGGATGAGGGCCGGACGGAGGAATGCCGTCAGCGTCGAGGCGGCGGCATGAATGCCGAACGTGTTGCTGAAGACGTCAATCACCAGTCCGAGAGCGAAGGCCGAAAGCATCAGTTTGTTCCGCGACACGTCCTGCCCCAGGGTAAGAATGAAATAGAGGTAGAGCAGCGGCGTGGCATAGCCGAAGAGATGAATCTTGTTCAGGATAAACACCTGCACAAGGGCGAGAACGACGAAAGTCAGGATGCGAGACAAAGTACGGTTCATCGGCTGATATCCTCCTTTCTACTTTCGCTTATCGTTAACCATGTCCCTCAGTTCCTGCCGCTCATCAGCACCGGCGTTCTGTATGACGAACACGTGCCGCAGGTGGGCGAAAGGGGTGCTAAGTTGGACATAGATGTTGTTCGACAGGTTGTCGGCCGAGGGCTCGAAGTCGCGTATGACGCCCACCATCAGCCCTTCGGGGAAGAAGGCAGAGTGTCCGCTGGTGACGACGGTGTCGCCCACGCTGATGTCGGCGTACCGTGGTACGTCGCGCAGCTGAGCGGTACGGGTGTCGCCGCCCAGCCATTCGAGGTAGCCGAACGATTCGCCCGGACGCACCTTGCAGCTGATATTGCTCTTCCCATTCAGGATGGGCAGCACAAGCGAATAGTGGCGCGAGCACCTGTAGGTGACGCCCACCACGCCGTCGCTGCTGATGACGCCCATGTCGGGCCGCAGGCCGTCGGCGGTGCCTTTGTTGATGGTGATGTAGTTGTTGAGTTTGCCTGTGCTGTTCTCGACCACAGTGGCAGGCACGACGCCGAAAGGCCACTGGCTTACCGTCTCGGCCGTCAGCCTGACGAGGGCTGTGCTGTCCAGCGCCTGCTGCAGACCGAACACCTGCGCGGTGAGCTGTGCGTTCTGCTCGGCCAGCCGTTCATTCTCAGACTGTAGGCCGAAATAGCCCGTCACGCGCTGCTTCACTTCCAGCACGCTGCCCGTTGCCGTATTGGCCGATGTCAGCCACACGCTGCCCTGATAGTCGTTCAGCGAAAACAGCATGACAAGGCTGATGCCCTCCAGCAGGATGAACAACAGCCAATGATTGTGCTTGTAGAGGAACTCCAGCAGCCCTTTCATGCACTATCGCATCAGGAACGAGAAGCGGTCCACATTCTTCAGCGCGGTGCCGGTGCCTCGGGCTACGCAATGCAGGGGGTCGTCGGCCACGTGGAAAGGAATGTTGATTTTGTTTGTCAGACGCTTGTCGAGTCCCCTGAGCAGAGCGCCACCGCCTGCCAGATAGATGCCGTTCTTCACGATGTCGGCATAGATCTCGGGAGGGGTGTTCTCCAGCGCAGCCAGTACGGCCGTCTCAATCTTTGCCACCGACTTGTCGAGGCAGTGGGCAATCTCCTGATAGCAGACGGGCACCTCCATGGGCAGGGCGGTAATCTTGTTCGGGCCGTGGACGACGTACTCCTCCGGCGCGTTCTCCTCGAGGTCGGTCAGCGCCGAACCGACGTGTATCTTGATGCGTTCGGCCATGCGCTCGCTCACCTTCACGTTATGCTGGCGGCTCATGTACTCCTGAATATCCTCCGTGAAGATGTCGCCAGCCACCTGTATGGACTTGTTGCTGACGATGCCTCCGAGCGAGATGACGGCAATCTCGGTGGTGCCGCCGCCTATATCGACAATCATGTTGCCCTCGGGGGCTTCCACGTCCAGGCCGACGCCAACGGCAGCAGCCATGGGCTCGAAGATGAGGTATATGTCGCGTCCGCCGGCATGCTCGGCCGAGTCGCGCACGGCACGCAGCTCCACTTCGGTCGAGCCGGAGGGCACGCCGATGACCATGCGCAGCGAGGGCGTGAAGAGTTTGTTACGCGGGTTGACCATCTTGATGAGCCCGCGCATCATCTGTTCGCAGGCAAAGAAGTCGGCGATGACGCCATTGCGCAGGGGGCGCACGGTGCGGATGTTGTCGTGCGTCTTCTCGTGCATCAGCTTAGCACGCTCACCCACCGCAATCATCTTGTCCGTCTTACGGTCGATGGCCACCACGGAAGGCTCGTCAACGACGATGGTGTCGTTATGCAGGATGATGGTGTTGGCCGTGCCAAGGTCCATCGCTATTTCTTGAGTAAAGGAAAACAGTCCCATTGCTATGTTAGTTTATTGTTCAATTATTTAATGAAGAATGAAAAATGAAGAATGAAGAATAAATAGCATTGCCGTCGGTAGGGCAAGCAGAGGAAAGGGCATACGGTTTACGAAACATTTTATTTTTCATTTTTCATTCTTCATTTTTCATTAAAAATATTTCTTAATTCTTAATTATTATTTTTTAGTGTCTGAAGTGTCTGATGCCGGTCATCACCATCGCCACGCCGTTGGCGTTGCAGTAGTCGACGCTCTCATTGTCGCGCACCGATCCGCCAGGCTGAATGACGGCGGTGATGCCTGCCTCGTGAGCCAGCTGAACGCAGTCGCCGAAGGGGAAGAAGGCGTCGCTGGCCATCACAGCCCCGTCGAGGCTGAAGCCGAACGAGCGTGCCTTCTGTATGGCCTGCTTCAGGGCATCCACACGCGATGTCTGCCCCACCCCACTGGCCAGCAGCTGGCCGTTGCGGGCAAGTACGATGGCGTTGCTCTTCGAGTGCTTCACAATTTTATTGGCAAACAACATATCCTCCACCTGGCTGTCGGTGGGCAACGTTGTAGTCACCGGCTTGCAGTCCTCTGCCGTCTCCACGTAGAGGTCTTTCTCCTGCACCAGCACGCCGTCCAGCACCGAGCGGAACTGCCAGCGCGGCTTCTCCGTTTCCTTGCGGACGAGGATGATGCGGTTCTTCTTCTGACCGAGAATCTCCAGCGCATCAACGTCGTAGTCCGGCGCGATGACCACCTCGAAAAAGATCTTGCTGATTTCCTCGGCAGTCTGGCGGTCGATGGGTCGGTTGGTAATGAGCACGCCGCCGAAAGCGCTCACAGGGTCGCCAGCAAGCGCGTCCGTCCACGCCTCCAGCAACGTAGGCCGTGTGGCCACGCCGCAGGCGTTGTTGTGCTTCAGCACGGCAAACGTCGTGTCGTCGAACTCATCAATCAGCTCCACAGCAGCATGGATGTCCAGCAGATTGTTGTAGCTGACCTCCTTGCCATGCAGCTGGTCGAACATCCCCTCGAAGTCGCCGTAGAAGACGCCCTTCTGATGGGGGTTCTCGCCGTAGCGCAGCTGCTTGCTGCCGGTGATGCTGGCACGGAAGGCGCTGTGCTCGTCGCCGTCGAACCAGTTGAAGATGCTCGTGTCGTAGTCCGACGAGACGGCAAAGGCCTCCTTGGCAAACCACCGGCGCTCTTCCAGCGTGGTGATGGCGCCACGTTTCTCCAGGATGTCAGCCAGCGGCTGGTACTGTGCTGCGCTGGCCACGATAACCACATCGTTGTAGTTCTTGGCTGCTGCGCGGATGAGCGAAATGCCGCCGATGTCGATCTTCTCGATGATGTCGGCCTCGGCAGCCCCGCTGGCCACTGTCTGCACGAAGGGATAGAGATCCACGATGACGAGGTCGATGTCCTCGATGTCGTACTCCACCATCTGTGCACGGTCGTCAACGTCGTCGCGCCGGCCCAGAATACCACCAAACACCTTTGGGTGGAGCGTTTTGACGCGTCCGCCCAGAATGGAGGGATAGCCCGTCACATCCTCCACGGCACGGCAAGGGACGCCGAGCCCGAGGATGAACCGTTGCGTGCCGCCCGTCGAGAGCAGCTCCACACCCTCCTCATGCAGTTTTTTCACTATTGCGTCCAGTCCATCCTTGTGATAGACCGAAATCAAGGCTGTTTTTATCCGTTTACTGTCTGACATAATCTCGGGTTTTATTTGAAAGTGCAAATTTACTACTCCCCTCGCGGATATGCAAGGGAAACGCGCATTTTTATTTTTCCTTGTGGAAAAGTTTTTTGCCGGTGCCCGACGGCAGCTGCCCGCTCTGCGGGCCAGTCAGTTCATGCGGACCGTCTTTCCGTTCGTTTTTACCCTTTTTCGCGAAGGACTATTGCGGATTGAAACGTTTGAAGTCGTGCGACGGAACGTTCCGACTCGACCGGCGAAACGTTTCGCTGCGGGACGGAAGGCCCTTTTTCCGCGTTAGCCGATGTTCACTCTGCAGAACAGGGAGGTAGTTTTTTTGTAGTTCGCGTAACCTCCGAAAAAGAAAAATCCCCAACATGGAATTTGGGGATTTATGCATAGCCTGACGGACGGACGTGCGGGGGCGGCGTCAGAGCATGGCGATGAGTTCGTCGATGGTCAGGGATGACTGCTGGCCGGTCTGCATGTCCTTGACAGAGAGGCGGTCTGTGGACATCTCGTCCTGACCGACAATGACAACGTATGGGATGCCCAAGGCATTGGCGTAGGCCATCTGCTTCTTCATTTTGGCGGCGTCGGGATAGAGTTCCGCAGCATGGCCTGCCGCACGGAGGCGCGACAGGAGGGGGAGGCAGTAGGCAGCTTCGGCATCGCCGAAGTTGACGAACAGCACGCGGGTGCCGCGGGTAGCTGCGGCGGGGAAGAGATCGAGCTGGGTGAGGACGTCGTAGATGCGGTCGGCACCGAACGAGATGCCGACGCCGCTGACGCCGGGGAGGCCGAAGATGCCTGTGAGGTTGTCGTAGCGTCCGCCGCCGGAGATGCTGCCCATCTCGGCATCGAGAGCCTTGACCTCGAAGATGGCGCCGGTGTAGTAATTGAGGCCGCGGGCAAGGGTGAGGTCGAGGACCAGTTCTTGGGTGAGGGGTGAGGGATTAGGGGTTAGGGCGAGGGTTTGGCGGGCAGTACGGAGGATGAACTCGGTCTCCTCGATGCCTTTCATGCCAGTCTCGCTGGCAGCAAGGAGGGTGCGGAGGGTGGCGAGCTTCTCGTCGTCGGTGCCGCTGAGCAGGATGATGGGCTGCAGCTTGGCTATGGCGTCGGCAGGAAGGCCTTTCTCGGCCAGTTCGGCATTGACGTTCTCGAGGCCAATCTTGTCGAGTTTGTCGATGGCGACGGTGATGTCGATGAGCTTATCGGCCTGACCAATGACTTCGGCGATGCCGGAGAGGATTTTGCGGTTGTTGATGTGGATGGCCACGCGGATGCCTAGGGCGCGGAAGACGGTGTCGATCATCTGCACGAGGTCAACCTCACAAAGCAGGGAGTCGGTACCGACGATGTCGGCATCGCACTGGTAGAACTCGCGGTAGCGTCCGCGCTGGGGACGGTCGGCGCGCCAGACGGGCTGCATCTGGAAACGCTTGAAGGGGAGAGTTATCTCGTCGCGGTGCATGACAACATAGCGGGCAAAGGGCACGGTGAGGTCATAGCGAAGCCCCTTCTCGCAGAGCTGCGCAGCGAGATGATTTAGGGTTAGGGGTGAGAGGTTAGGGGTTAGGGTTTGGGAGGCATCTATCTTTTCAAGAAAATTGCCGGAGTTGAGAACCTTGAAGAGCAGCTTGTCGCCCTCTTCGCCATACTTTCCCATGAGGGTGGAGAGATTCTCCATAGCGGGAGTCTCGATAGGCTGGAAGCCGAAGGTGTAGAACACGCTGCGGATGGTGTCAAAAATATAGTTGCGTTTGGCCATCTCGGCCGGGGAGAAGTCGCGCGTCCCCTTAGGTATGCTTGGTTTCATCAAAATATATTGAAATAGTCTTTGTTTAACGTTTAACGTTTAATGTTTAACGAACACGTCCTATGATTATGGTTTAACGTTTAACGTTTAATGTTTAACGAACACGTCCTCAGACCTCTTACTTCTTACTTCTTACTTCTGACTTCTGACTTCTGACTTCTGGCTTCACCTCCTGCCGCATGGTCGTTAAACGTTAAACATTAAACGTTAAACGAATTTAGTTTGCCAGTTCGGACAGGAATTTGATGCGGACGAGGCGGATCTCCTCTTCGGAATAGTCATCGCCAAGCTCTTCGAGGGCGACCTGCAGGGAGTCGGTCTCGGACTCCTTGAAGTATTCGTAAATGTCCTCCTGATGCTCTTCGTCGACGACCTCGTCGAGGAAGTAGTCGATGTTGATTTTTGTGCCGCTATAGACGATGGATTCCACCTCATCGAGCAGTTCGTCAAACTCCATGCCCTTGGACATGGCGAGGTCGTCGAGGGCCACTTTGAGGTCGATGCTCTGGATGATGCTGACCTTGAGCTTCGACTTGTTGGCAACGGTACGCACGCGGAGGTCCTCGGGACGTTCAATCTCGTTCTCATCGACATGGCGCTTGATGAGGTCGATAAACTCTTGTCCGTAGCGCTTGGCCTTGCCTGCTCCGACACCAGGGATGTTCTGCAGCTCGTCCATGGTGATGGGATAGGTGGTGGCCATGGCCTCGAGCGAAGGATCCTGGAAGATGACGTACGGGGGCAGGGAGAGCATCTTGGAGAGCTTCTTGCGCAGCACCTTCAGCATGCTGTAGAGGACGGGGTCAACGGCTGCAGCACCACCGTGCATGGGGGCCTCCTCTTCTTCCTCCTCGAAGGCTTTGTCTTCGACAATCTGGAAGGTAGTGGGGTGCTCAAGGAAGTCGCGTCCGGCATCGGTGATCTTGATGAGACCATAGTTCTCAACGTCTTTTTCGAGATAGCCGCCGATGAGGGCCTGACGGATGACGGCGTGCCACATCTTCTCTTCGTCGGGCGAGCCGACGCCGAAGATCTCGAGCTCTTCGTGACCATGGGCGAGGACCTCGCCGGTCTCCTTGCCGATAAGGATGTTGACGATGTGGTCGGCCTTGAAGTTCTCCTTCACGGCCAGCACGGCTTCGAGGACAGAGCAGAGCTCGTCCTGCGCCTCGACACGTTTCTTGGGATTGAGGCAGTTGTCGCAGTTGCCGCAGTTCTCTTCGGGGTAGTCCTCGCCGAAATAGTGGAGGAGCATCTTGCGGCGGCAGACGCTGCTCTCGCAGTAGGCGGTGGTCTCCTGGAGCAGCTGGCGGCCGATGTCCTGCTCGGCTATGGGCTTACCCTCGAGGAACTTCTCGAGCTTCTGGAGGTCCTTGCTGCAATAGAAGGCTATGCATTGCCCCTCGCCGCCGTCGCGACCGGCGCGGCCGGTCTCCTGATAATAGCCTTCGAGGCTCTTGGGGATGTCGTAGTGAATGACGTAGCGGACGTCGGGCTTGTCGATGCCCATGCCGAAGGCGATGGTGGCAACGATGACGTCGATTTTCTCCATGAGGAAGTCGTCCTGCGTCTGGGTGCGGACGGTGGACTCCATGCCGGCGTGGTAGGCGGCAGCAGGGATGTCGTTGGCACGCAGGATTTCGGCCAGTTCCTCGACCTTCTTGCGCGACAGGCAGTAGATGATGCCTGACTTGCCGGCGTTCATCTTGATGAAGCGGATGATGTCGCGATCGACATTCTTGGTCTTCGAACGCACCTCGTAGTAGAGGTTCGGGCGGTTGAAAGAGGACTTGAAGTCCTGGGCGTCGAGGATGCCGAGGTTCTTCTTGATGTCATCACGCACCTTGTTGGTGGCGGTGGCGGTAAGGGCGATGATGGGCGCACGGCCTATCTGGTCGATGATGGGACGTATCTTGCGGTACTCAGGACGGAAGTCGTGGCCCCACTCGCTGATGCAATGGGCTTCGTCGATGGCGTAGAATGAGATGCGGACGGTACGGAGGAACTCGACGTTCTCTTCTTTCGTGAGCGACTCGGGGGCGACGTAAAGGAGTTTGGTCTTGCCGCTAACGATGTCTTCCTTGACCTGGTCGATGGCTGTCTTGTTGAGCGACGAGTTGATGAAGTGGGCCACGCCGTCCTCCTCAGAATAGTTGCGGATGGCATCCACCTGGTTTTTCATCAGCGCGATGAGGGGCGAGATGACGATGGCAACGCCATCCATAAGCAGCGAGGGCAGCTGGTAGCAGAGGCTCTTGCCGCCGCCGGTGGGCATCAGCACGAAGGTGTCGTTACCGCTCAGGACGTTGAGGATGATGGCTTCCTGATCGCCCTTGAAGGTGTCGAAGCCGAAGTAGCTCTTGAGGAGCTTGGAAAGGGAGGCACGGTCGAAGTTCTTCTGCAAAGCGGACGGAAAGGCATGGGCGGCAGGCGCATCGGCATCGTCAGCCGAGGCAGGCGACGGCTCGGACGGGCTGGGCTGCTCGGGGTTTTCCCCTCCTTCGCCGGCAGGAAGTGTTGACGGCTCCACGGGTTCCTCCTGAACGGGGGCCGTGGGGGCGGTTTCCACGGGCTGCTCCTCATCCTTGGCGGGAGCGGGGGTGGTTTCGGCTTTCTCCGCAGCCGTTTTCTTGGCGGTAGTTTTCTTGGCAGGGGCCTTCTTGGCAGGGGCCTTCTTGGCAGGAGCAGTCTCTTCGGTAGCCTTTGCTGCTACAGCTTTCTCGGCCGATGCCTTCTTGGCAGGGGCAGCCTCTTCTGCTGATTTCGCGGCAGAGGCCTTCGCGGCGGGTGCTTTCGTGGTCTTCTTGGACGCTGGAACCTTGACGGCGGCCTTTTCTTCCGCTACGGATTCAGCCTGGGATGTCGTCTTGGCTGAAGACTTCACAGCATCTGCGGAAGCAGCCTTGGTGGCTTTCTTGGCGGCGGAGGTCTTCGATGGCGACGTGGCTTCCGGCGCTGTTTTGGCCGACGTCTTAGGGGTTGAAGCTGGGGTCTTTTTCTTCTCTTCGCTCATTGGTTTGGGGGTCTTCGATGGAATATATCAACTGTCTCTCGTAAGAAACCAAACAAAGTTAAGGACAACTTTCTGAAAGTTGCAAATGTTTTTAAAAAAAAATGCACCCGAAGGCGCATTTTTTCTTATTTTAGGGCAAAATGAGGCTGAAAAAGCTCCTCATTCGGCTTTCAGCCGGTTTAAGTTGGACTTATCCAGCTGGGCTGTGGCATAGTCGAGCGTCACGTTGAAGGTTTTCTTCCGCGTGGAGGGTATCTCGTACATGGCGTCCATCATGATGGTCTCAACGATGGAGCGGAGGCCACGTGCACCCAGACGATACTCGACGGCTTTGTCGATGATAAAATCAAAGACGGCAGGATCGAAGGTGAGCTTCACGCCGTCCATCTCGAAGAGTTTTACGTACTGCTTGATGATGGCGTTCTTCGGCTCGGTGAGGATGCTGCGAAGGGCGTCGCGCGACAGGGGCTCGAGATAGGTGAGCACGGGCATGCGGCCGATGATCTCGGGTATCAGTCCGTATGACTTCAGGTCTTGCGGGGCTATATACTGCATCATGTTGTTCTTGTCGAGGCGGAAGGCGTTCTCGACGTTGCCGTAACCAACGACATGGGTGTTGAGGCGCTGAGCAATTTTGCGCTCGATGCCGTCGAAGGCGCCGCCGCAGATGAAGAGGATGTTCTGCGTGTTGACGGGAATCATCTTCTGCTCGGGGTGTTTTCGTCCGCCCTGGGGGGGCACGAGGACGACGCTGCCTTCGAGGAGCTTAAGCAGTCCCTGCTGTACGCCCTCGCCGCTGACGTCACGTGTGATGCTGGGGGTGTCGCCCTTGCGGGCAATCTTGTCAATCTCATCGATGAAGACGATGCCGCGCTCGGCTGCCTTCACATCGTAGTCGGCCACCTGAAGGAGGCGGGTGAGGATGCTCTCGATGTCTTCGCCGACATAGCCCGCTTCGGTAAGGACGGTGGCATCGACGATGGTGAAGGGCACCTTCAGCATCTTGGCGATGGTACGGGCAAGCAACGTCTTGCCGGTGCCTGTGGCGCCGACCATGATGATGTTGCTCTTCTCAATCTCCACGTTGTCGCCATTATCGACTTGCATCAGGCGCTTGTAGTGGTTATAGACCGAGACCGAGAGGTAGCGCTTGGCTTCGTCCTGACCGATGACGTACTGGTCGAGGAACTCCTTTATCTGGCGGGGCTTGGGCAGCTCGCTCTGCTTCAGTTCCTGGGCCTTTTTCTTTCGCTCGCTCTCGGCCATCTCCTCAAGGACACGCGAGGCCTGGGCTACGCATTCGCTACAGATGTATCCATCGAGTCCGGACAGCAGAAGGAGGCCGGGAGCTTCCTCGCGGCCACAGAAGTTACAATGGCGTTTTATTCGGGGCACGTCTGTTATGAATTGATAATTGATAATGGATGATGGAAAACAGATAATTGTGCATTAGCCATTTTCCATGAGAGAAATCCTCTTTCCCGTGACGTGGTTTTACTTCTTCCTCGTCAGCACCTCGTCGATCATGCCGTAGTCCTTGGCTTCCTGGGCGGTCATCCAGTAGTCGCGGTCGCTATCGGCCCACACCTTGTCGAAGTCGGTGTGTGAGTGGTCGGCAATGATGGTGTAGAGCTCTTTCTTGAGTTTCTGTATTTCGCGTGCCGTGATTTCGATGTCGCTGGCCTGTCCCTGCGCGCCGCCCATGGGCTGGTGTATCATCACGCGGCTGTGGGTGAGCGCCGAGCGCTTGCCCTCTTTGCCTGCCACGAGCAGGACGGCTGCCATGCTGGCTGCCATGCCCGTGCAGATGGTGGCGACATCGCTGCTGATGAACTGCATGGTGTCGTAGATGCCGAGTCCGGCATAGACGCTGCCGCCGGGGCTGTTGATGTAGATGCTGATGTCCTTGCCGTTGTCAACCGAGTCGAGGTAGAGCAGCTGGGCCTGCAGGGTGTTGGCGGTATAGTCGTCGATCTGAGTGCCGAGGAAGATGATGCGGTCCATCATCAGGCGTGAAAAGACGTCCATCTGGGTGACGTTGAGCTGACGCTCCTCGAGGATATAGGGATTGAGGTATTGCGCCTGCGAGCGGATGACGTCGTCAAGCACCTGGCTGTTCATGCCCAGGTGGCGGGTGGCATATTTGCGGAAATCGTCCATGAAGGTGAGTGCTTAGGGGTTTTATGCTACGGGGGGATGTGCTTAGGCTTTTTTCTCGAAGAGCTTGTTGAAGTCCTCGACGCTGACGGTCTTCTTCTTCAGCTTTGCGGTCTTCTTGAGAGCGGCGATGAGCTTGTTGTCCAGGGCACGGTTGGCCAGGCCTTCGACGCTCTCCTTCTTCTGCAGCATATCCTTGGCGTAGTTGTCGAGCAGGTCGTCGGGCACGGTGGTCATGCCGTACTGGGCGAACTGGGCGCGAACGGCCTCACGGGCCTGGTCGGTGATGTCCTTCTGCTCAATCTTGATGTCGGCGTTCTTGATAAGCTCTTGCTTGATGAGGTGCCATTGCAGTTCGTCGAGGGTCTGGGGGAACTCTTCGTCGAGTTTCTCGACGTTCTTCTCCTCGCGGCTGTCGAGGAGGATGCGGCGCAGCAGGTCTTCAGCAAAGGGGAGCTTGCCGATACGGTTCATCATATACTCGCGGACATCGATGAGGAAGCGGTAGTCGCTCTCGGGCACAAACTGGGCCTGAATGTCGGCCTTCACCTTGGCACGGAAGTCGGCTTCGTCCTTCACCTTTCCTTCGCCATAGACCTGGTCGAAGAGTTCCTGGTTGAGCTCACCCTCGGTGTAGCGGGTGATGTCGGCAATCTGGAAGGTGAAGTCACCCTGCACATCGGCAGCCTGCTCCTTGGTGATCTTGAGCAGCGACGTCAGTTCGACCTCGCTGTTGTCGTAAGCCTTGCGGGGGTTGAAGGTGATGATGTCGTCTTTCTTGGCGCCGTCGAAGAGGTGTTTGCTCTCCTCGTCCTTCATGTAGTCGGGCAGCATCACGGCGTCCTCCACACGGATGCCGCCTTCTTTGACGTTGCCGTCGGCGTCGAGCTCGGTGACGATGCCCTTGACCATGTCGCCCGACTGGTAGCTCTCGACGCTATCGTAGTGGCCGTTGCGGTTGGCGTACATCTTCACCTGATTCTCGATCATCTCGTCCGACACCTTTATAGTATAATAAGGTATAGTGTCCTCGGCCGTCAGCGTGGCGTCGAACTTCGGGGCGATGGCGAGGTCGAAGGCAAAGGCCATGTCGTCCTGCTTGGCGATGTCGATGCTCTTCTGCTGCTCCTCGTCGGGGAGGGGCTCGCCGAGCACTTCGAGATTGTTCTCCTTGATGTAGTTGTAGAGGGCTTCCTGCAGCACCTTATTGATTTCGTCAACCTTGATGGCTGTGCCGTACTGGCGCTTGATGAGCCCCATGGGCACCATGCCCGGACGAAAGCCGGGGATATTGGCCTTCTGGCGGAAGGTCTTGAGCGCTTTGTTCACTTTCTCTTCATAGTCGGCAAGAACCAACTGAACCGTAAGCTTGGCCTGTACGTCGCTTACCTGCTGTAATGTAATTTCCATGCTGTTTTATTGTGCTTTTTATTGTTTTTTCGTTTTGGGGCGCAAAGATAGTATAAAAATATAAAAGATGAATGATGAATTATGATTTATTTGCATTTTTATCGGACAAACACCTTGCGGACGCCCGCCCCTCGACGCACGATGGAGATGTGGTCGCTCAGGCGGTACAGCTCTACAGCCGCCCCGTTGTCATCCGCTCCGGACGGGAGGGGCACGAGGCCATTGCCTTCTCCGAAGTCGAAGGTGCTAGGGCCGTTCTTCGTCCGCGAGATGGCCGTGACGGCCATGCGTAGCGTGTCGCCGAACTGGGTGATGCTGGCCGGCGTTGACTCGGGCGTAAACTCGAAGTTGTTCTTGCCGTACAGCTGGTTCTGCTCTTCCTTGAAGCTGTAGTCGTTGTTGGCGGGGACGATGTGGTGGCGATGGTGCCTTTTGTCGGTATTCACCGTGTTGCCCGCCCATGCCGAGGCGTTATAGTTGACGCCGCTTATCATCAGCCCGTACGACGGCAGGTTGGCCCGCCAGCCCGTCCGCTGTACGTTCTCGAACACGAAGTACGACGTGGTGTCGTCGTCGTTCACAAAGGCGCGGTACATCACCGGCTCCTCGTCTGTCGGCAGCAGGGTGACGGTCTCAGGCTGCCGGAGGTCGCGTGCCGGAATCCAGCCCATAGAGTAGCGTTCGAACGAGGTGTAACCGGCAGGGTTGTAGCCTTCTAAGCAGTAGAGGCCATAGTCCATGACGCTCCAGTAGTCGAGGCAGAAGTCCTCTTCGTTGCTCCCCAGCGCCGTGTTGTAGAAGTCGGGGAGGCCTATCACATGGCTGAACTCATGGACGAAGGTGCCGATGCCTGCCGGCACGTCCTGGGAGTCAATCAGCAGCTCGCCCGAACAGGCATAGCGGCTGATTCGCATATTGCCCAGCACCAGCGGCGACGAAAGCGTCCACGCATGGGCCCAGATGCTTTCCTTGGGGCCGAACTGCGCCTCGTCGTTGCCGGCATAGACCACATAGACATAATCCACATAGCCGTCGCCGTCGTTGTCGTACGACGAGAAGTCGGTAAGTCCCATTTCGTATGCCTTGCGGCAGGCGTCCTTCACCATGCCGGGGGCATTGACGTCCTTGCCGTTACGCTCGTTGGCGCCGTAGTAGATGCGGTTATTGTCAAGCGTGATGGGGCCCAGGACGTCAAACGTGGGGGTGAACAGCCCCAGCGACTGGTCGCGGAAGTAGTCGCGTGCGCTTCCGCTGATGGTGCCGCCCACGCGCAGGGTGTCCTTGTACGTCGGGCTGTAGAAGGAGTACTCGAAGTCCTCTGTGTAGTGATCTCCGTTATACCGCGCCGCCAGCAGGTCGTGCGTGCTGGCAGAATCGGCGCTGAACGCCACATCGGCAAACGCCACCAGCAGCACCACGCCGTGGACGTTGCCCCGCGTGGGGAAATCGTTCATGCGGTACGAAGCCACAGTCTGTCTGCCCGCCCGTGCTTTATTAGACGGGCAGACGCCGCGGGCGGCATGGAAGGCATCCTCCTCCACCTTGGTCAGGGTGCGGTAGAATCCGTCGTCATCCTTTCGCATGAGCGTTCCGTCGGGCGTAGCGTAGGCGTGGGCAAACTCGTCGCCCACCAGCTGAAGGCGGATTTCCGTCCCGTCGGGCTGTGTCCGCGTAAAGAATCCCCGCCGTGCCGGGCCGCCATAGCCCTCCGCAGCAAAGGCCAACACCACAAACAAAGACAGCAATATTGTTTTCTTCATCATTCCACTAAACTAGAAACCACTTTTTTCACTACGAATTACACGAATTTCACGAATTTTTCATGAGTGCCCTTCGGGCAGAAATCCTACAAAAATATAATTCAAAATATCACAAAATTCTGAGCCCGTTGTTCGGCGTGCGAAGCCATCGCCGCAGGGAATAATTAACTTCGTTTATTCTTGTCGCGACTCGGCCAACTGTAGAGACGCGACATGTCGCGTCTCCCCATTGGCTCTCGCTGCTCCAAGAATTCGTATAATTCGCAAAATTCGTAGTGAAAATAAATTCGTTGTCCTGACAATTATCTTAATTCTTAACTAAAAACGGATTACTTCATGAAATCCTTTTTCCGCAACACGAAGCTGTTGCCCAGATACTTGTCACGGACGACGGGATTCTTCGACAGCTCCTCAGGCGTTCCCTGGAAGAGGATGCGTCCTTCGAAGAGCAGGTAGGCACGGTCGGTAATGGAGAGCGTCTCCTGCACGTTATGGTCGGTGATGAGGATGCCGATGTTCTTGTACTTCAGGCTCCACACGATCTTCTGGATATCCTCGACGGCGATGGGATCGACGCCTGCAAACGGTTCGTCGAGCATGATGAACTTCGGGTCGATGGCCAGGCAGCGGGCAATCTCCGTACGCCGGCGCTCGCCGCCCGACAGCTGG
>JAILEU010000155.1 GCA_024697785.1 Bacteroidaceae bacterium
GCGAAGGAATGCGGCTATCTGACGCTGGCAGTCGGGATAGGTGAGGACGTTGGAAATCATATCCCTTGCGACGACCTGAGCCTTTTCGTTGAAGGCGGCCATCACGATGACACTCTTGACGCTGAACTTCTTCCGGCTCGTAAACGACTTCCTCTCCTCTTCGGTGGCCGAAGCCGACAGGGCGCCGCTGGCATCGATGGGAAGGCTCACGTATTCGGCTCCAGGGACATCGCGGTCTATCCGGCCTTTCTTCTCGTGGTCTGTCCGGAAGTCGATGACTTTCCTCAGGGGGAGGCGGGCCAGGTAGTCGAGGTCGGATGGAGTGGCGTCGGCCAGATGGGCGGCACGCAGGAGCAGGCCGCTCCTGACGTGGTGTCCGTCGTGCACCTCGTAGCCACCCAGATCGCGGGCATTCACAATCCCCTTCACGGGAAGGAATTGCTGGGCAAGCGCGGGCGACGGGGTGAGCGGGGACATGAGGAGAATGAAGAATGAAAAACTAAAAATGAAGTGTTTCGTGTTTCGCACGGGGGGGGTGAGGTTTAGGGTTTAACTTTCTCCAATAAACGTATAACTTAAGTAAGCCTTACTCTGCCGTACGGGCGTAGTCGATGGCGCGGTTGATGTAGCGGGTGAAGGGTAGGGTGGTGCGGAAGAGGTCGGTGACGCGTTCGGCGAGGTCGGGAGAGGTGATGAACTGGTCGTCGGGCTCGTAACAGAGACAGAAGGTCTTGAGCCGCAGGTACTCGGGGTAGGGGGCATCGGGCGGAAATCCCTTGGGGTTGCGCTTGAGGGCTCCCGTCTGGTCGAGCCAGAAGAGGGGCGAGCATTGGTGGCGGACGATGTCGTCGAAGTCGCCCTCGCCTCCGGCGATGTCCTCGCGGAGAATCTGCAGCACGCGTGGTTCATAGCAGTAGTCGCCAACGGCCAGCAGGTGGGACGTTGGGTAACCGTCGGCATCGGCGCCACCTGTGCCGATGTGGAAGTAGTAGCCCACGTAGCCGGACTTCTTGCCGCCCGGGCAGATGTAGCAGCCCATGTGGGTCTTGTAAGGACTCTTGTCGGCGCTGAAGCGGACGTCGCGGTAGATGCGGTAGGTGCAGTCGCGTGGCTGGAGGCCGCGCACGGTGTCGTCGAAGGCGGAGACACCCTCGATGAGGCTGGCGGTGAGGGCGTCGAAACGCTGCTGGCAGCGCACGTATTCGTCTTTATGGGCCATGAACCAGGGGCGGTTGTTGTTGTCGCGCAAGGCGCGCAGGAATGTGATAATCTCTTCCATTTATTCAGTTAAGAATTAAGAGGTGAAAATCTTATTTAGTTAAGAATTAAGAGTTAAGAGTTAAGAAAAAAAGATCTGAGGACGTGTTCGTTAAACATTAAACGTTAATCGTTAAACCCAAATTTTCAATTTTCAATTATTGCGCCGAAGGCGCCAGACGTGTTCGTTAAACATTAAACGTTAATCGTTAAACCAAAATTATATTTTTATTCTTTTTTCTCTATTGGCGTGCAAAGTTATGAAAAAATGTGTATCTTTGCTCCAATTTTGTAGAATTACGTTATGAAAAAGTCTTTTTTGTTTGTTTTTGTGATGGTGGTTTGCGCTGTCCGCATGCCGGCACAGCTGGGAGTGGTGGACTTGAGCGGCGAGTGGCAGTTCCAGATTGACCGCGCGGACGTGGGCGAAGCCGACGGGTGGTTCAAGCGCACGACGCTTGACGACACCATGCGCCTGCCGGGCTCGATGCCCGAGATGCTGAAGGGCGACGACGTGACGACGAAAACCGTCTGGACGGGCTCGCTCTACGACAGCTCGTACTACTACAACCCCGCCATGGAGTGCTACCGCGTGGCGGGCGACGTGAAGCTCCCCTTCTTCCTCACCCCCGACAAACACTATGTCGGTGCGGCGTGGTACATCCGCGAGGTGACCCTCGCGAAGGAGTGGATGGGGCAGCACGTGACGCTCTTCCTCGAGCGCCCTCACTGGGAGAGCACCGTCTGGGTGAACGGCCGTCAGGTAGGCATGCAGAACAGCCTCTGCGTGGCGCATGAGTTTGACGTCACACCTTATATAAAGAAAGGAAAGAACCTCATCGCCATC
The DNA here is from genome assembly GCA_024697785.1 of Bacteroidaceae bacterium. GTDB lineage: Bacteria > Bacteroidota > Bacteroidia > Bacteroidales > Bacteroidaceae > UBA1189. Next base: position 2,105 of record JAILEU010000155.1, read on the forward strand.
CGCATCGACAATCGCGTGAAGGATATCAATCCCGGGCCCGACAGCCACAGCATCACCGACCAGACGCAGGGTAACTGGAACGGCATCGTCGGTGCCATCGAGCTGCGGCGATCGCAGAAGGTGTTCATCGACGACGTGCAGGTCTGGCCGCGCCTGGCCGACCGCTCGGTGGTGGTGGTGACGACGGTGACGAACGCCACGGGCAAGGCCGTGAAGGGAGCGCTGGACTACGTGGCGAAGTGCGAGAGCACCGCCCGCGGCACCCACCACATCAACGAGACACGCTACCGCACCTTCGCCCCCGGCACGCACACCATCAGCGACACCATCGAGGTGGGCGAGCAGGCGCTGCTGTGGGACGAGTTCCACCCCGACTTCTACCGCCTGCAGACGCACGTCTGCGAGTCGTACCTCGGCAGTCTCGTGAAGATGGACAGGCACATTACCTCGTTCGGTATGAGGGAGTTCAAGGTGGGCGACAACTACTTCTACGTCAACGGCCGTAAGACGCTGCTGCGCGGCACGGTGGAGAACTGCGACTTTCCCCTCACCGGCTATGCACCGATGGACGAGGAGTCGTGGGAACGGGTGTTCCGCATCTGCAAGAGCTACGGCCTGAACCACATGCGCTTCCACTCGTTCTGTCCGCCCGAGGCAGCCTTTGCTGCGGCCGACCGTGTGGGCTTCTACCTGCAACCCGAAGGCCCCTCGTGGCCCAACCACGGCAGCAGCCTGGGCAACGGCGAACCCATCGACGACTATCTGTGGGCCGAGGCCGAGAGGATGGTGAAGGCCTACGGCAACCATCCGTCGTTCTGCATGATGGCCATCGGCAACGAGCCCCGCGGCAACTGGGTGGAGTGGGTGAGCCGGTTCGTCGATTACTGGAAGGAGCGGGACCCGCGCCGCGTCTACACCGGTGCCTCGGTGGGCGGCGGCTGGCAGTGGCAGCCCAAGAGCCAGTATCACGTCAAGGCCGGCGCCCGCGGACTGGAGTGGACGCGTCAGCAGCCGAACAGCATGGATGACTTCCGCGACAACCGCTTCATCCTCCAGGCCGGCACGGCACCCTACGTGAGCCACGAGACAGGACAGTGGTGCGTCTTCCCTAACTTCGACGAACGGCGTAAGTACACCGGCGTCAATAAGGCCAAGAACTTCGACATCTTCCGCGACATTCTCGCTGAGAACGACATGGCCGAGCTGGGACATGACTTCATGATGGCCAGCGGCAAGCTGCAGGCGCTCTGCTACAAGAACGAGATTGAGAAGACGCTGCGCACACCCGGCTATGCGGGCTTCCAGCTGCTGGCCCTTAACGACTACAGCGGTCAGGGCACGGCGCTGGTGGGCGTCACGGACGTCTTTTTCGGAGCGAAGGAGTACATCAACGCTGATGAATGGCACCATTTCTGCTGCGAGACTGTCCCCCTGGCCCGCCTGCCTAAGTTCGTCTATACGGCTGGCGACACGCTGAAAGCTTCCATCGAGATGGCCCACTTCGGCGAGAACCCCATCGAGAGGGCGAACATCATTGTCTATCTCTGTCCCGAATACGGGGTGAAGATGAAGGTGGGCCACTTCATCAAGGACATCCCCATCGGCAGCCCCACGCTGATAGGCGACATCAGCCTGCCCGTGACCGACGTCAAGGAGGCTACGAAGTACCGGCTGGAGGTGCTGGTCAGCGGCACGAACTTCGTCAACGACTGGGACGTGTGGTTCTATCCTGCTGAGCCGGAGATGGACGAGGGGAACGTCTACATAACTTCGACGTTGGATGACAAGGCAATGGATGTGCTTGACAAGGGTGGCGACGTGCTCATCTGTGCGGCAGGCAAGGTGACGTACGGAGCCGACATCCGCCAGCAGTTCCTGCCCGTCTTTTGGAATACCAGCTGGTTTAAGATGCGTCCGCCCCACACCACGGGGCTCTTCGTCAACGATGCCCACCCGCTGTTCCGCGAGTTCCCCACCGACTACCACAGCGACGTGCAATGGTGGGAGCTGGTGAACAATGCGCAGGTGATGTTGCTGTCGGACTTC
>JAILEU010000170.1 GCA_024697785.1 Bacteroidaceae bacterium
ATCTCCCGTCCGCGGTAGAAGTCGAGCAGGCGAGCCTGGTAGAGGTATTGATAGCGTGCCTGGGCCAGGTCGGACGAGGCGCTGACGAGGCGGTTCTTGGCTTCGTTGAACTCGGTGATGCTGGCCTTGCTGTTCTCGAACTTGGCGCTCATGATTTCGAAAGCCTGCGAGGCGCTCTTTTCGGCAGCGAGGCTGCCCTCGTACTTCTTGCGGGCGGTGAGGGCGTTGTAGTAAGCCTGCTGAATCTCTTTGTAGAGCGTCTTGCTGGCATTCTCCAGCTGCAGCTGCTGGTTGAGGTGGGAGAGTTTTGCCGTGCGGACGTTGGTACGCGTGGAGAAACGGTCGAAGATGGGGACAGAGAACGACAGGGAGAGGGCGGGGCTGAAGTTATCCCTCAGCTGCGTGGCGAACGACGGCCCTTGTACGCCCATGATGGAGTAGTAGTTGGTGCCGACGCCCCCGCTCAGGGAGATGTTGGGGTAGTAGCCGCCACGGGCGATGTCGATGTTCTTTTCGGCAGCCTGGAGGCGCAGCTGCTCGCCACGGATGGCGGGCTTCACCTGCAGGGCTTCCTCGTAGATGATTTCGGGCGGAGTGAGTGCTTCGTCGGGCAGGGTGCTGACGTCGGGGATGACGACATCGAACCCTTCGGGCGACGGCAGCTCGAGCAGCTGCGTCAGGTCGAGGATGGCGATGCGGAGGTTACCCTCGGCCTGAGCCATCGAGAGGCGGCTCTGGGCCAGCGTAGCTTCAGCAGCACTCACCTCTGCCGACGACGCCTTACCCGTGCGAAGCATGGTGGTGAGGCGTTCAACCTGCATCGAGTCAACGACAATCTGGCTCTTGGCAACGCCGAGGATCTCCTTGCTGTAGAGAATCTGCACAAACGCCTGTGCTACGCGGGTGCGGACGTCGTCGCGTGCCTTCTCCAGATCGACGGTGGCGGCTTCGAGGTTCAGACGGCTCAGTTCGATGTTGTTCTTGATGGTGAAGCCTTCGAAGATGGGCATCTGGGCGCCGACGCTAAAGGAGGTGTTTGTCGTGTTTGAGTGGTCGGCATACGTGTTGTCGGAGCGTAAGCCACGGCCGAACGAGAACGACTCACCTGCGCTGGCGCTGACGCCCGGCAGCATGCGCGCTTTGGCTCCGGCCAACTGCGTCTCGCGCTGCTGAACGCTAAGGTTGCTCTGCTGAAGGGTGATGTTGTGCTCAAGGGCATAGCGGGTGCAGTCTTGCAACGACCACGGGCCGTTGTGCTCGCTCTGAGCCGTAACAGAGAGTGAACAAAGTAGGATAAACAGCGCCGCGAGAGCGGTGGAGCATGCTCGTCTTGTCAAGTTGCGATGTAGAACCATGTTGTCAATGAAATGATCAGCCATATTTTTCATGCCAATGCCCATTTTCTAATTTCAAATTCCTAATTCCTAATTCCTAATTCCTAATTTTCAGTAGTCTTGTCCGGCACGTTGACGATTTTGGGGCCCCGGACGATGTCGCCCTCTTCGATGCCGGAGAGAATCTGTATGTCCAGCCCATTGCTGAGTCCTGTGGTGACCTGACGGCGCTGGTAGGTGTTGTCGGCCATCTTGCAATAGACGAAGGTGCTGTCGCCGCTGAACTCAAGCGCGCTTTCGGGCAGGGTGATGACCTGGTCGGCATGCTCGAGGATGATTTCGGCATTGGCGCTATAGCCCGAGCGTATCATGCGGTCGGTTGACACCTTGACGGCTGCTTTCACCTCGAACTGGTTGGCGCCGTTATTCTCCACCGCTTTAGGCGAGATGTATTCGAGCGTAGCGTCGAAGCGGTAGTCGCTGAGGGCACCGATGGTGATGACGAGCGGCATGCCCTCGACGAGCGAGCCCACCTCGGTCTCGTCGATGTTGCCGTCGAAGATAAGGTCGTTCATGTCGGCCACGGTGGCTACCGTCGTGCCGTCGTTCATGGTGTTGGCCTGGATGACCGAGTTACCCACCTTGACGGGGACATTGAGGATGAGACCGGTGATGGTGGAACGTACCAGCGTGCTGGAAGAGGTGGCGTTCGACTGCGACACGCCGTCGCGGATGACCTCGAGGGCATCCTGTGCCGCGGCGCGCTCCTCCTTGGCCTGGGCCAGCTTCTGCGTTACCTGGTCCATCTCTTCGGCGCTGACCAGGTTCTTGTCGAAGAGCGCCTTCTCGCGGTCGTAGTTCACCTGGGCCTGCTTGAGGTTGATTTCCGAAAGGCGCACGCGGCTCTGGGCCGAGCTGAGCGAGTTCATGTCGGGGATGACTTTCAGACGGGCGATAACCTCGTCCTTCTGCACCTGCTGGCCCGCTTCCTTGAGCAGCTCGGCAATGATGCCGTTAATCTGCGGCTTGATGTTCACCTCGTTGCGTGGGGTGATTTTGCCCGTGATGACGGTGCTCCTGTTGATGTCCTTGCGCACGGCTGTCAGCTCGCTGTACTGCTCGGCCTTGGGACGAGAGTTGTTGAAGAGGAACACAAAGGTTCCGACGATGACCACTGCAATGAGGGCA
>JAILEU010000024.1 GCA_024697785.1 Bacteroidaceae bacterium
TGCGCAACGCCCCCACGAAGCTGATGAAGGACCTCGGCTACAGCGACGGCTACAAGTATGCCCACGACTACGAAGGCCACTTCGTCCGCCAACAGTTCCTCCCCGACGCCCTGATGCAGCCCTCTCCAACGGCTGGTGCCGCTTCCCCAACCCTAACCCCTAACCCCTCACCTCTAACCCCAACCTGCTCCTTCTGGCATCCCCAGCCCAACCCCGCCGAGGACCGTCTGGCTGAGCGCCTCCGCGCGCTATGGAAAGACCGCTATTGAGTTTTATGGTTCTGCATGAGGCGTTTCACGATGCAAAGATACAACATTTCATGCGGCTCGAGGGACGATGGTATCAAGAGCACCTTGTCGAGGCGAAAGCCTCCCCCCCCAGCCCCACCTAAAGGAGGGGGGACCCGCCGCTCGGGCTCCCTTCCCTTCAGGGAGGGACGGGGTGAGGCCTCCCCCTCAGCGTAGGGGCAGAGGGCGAATTACTCCCTGGCATTTTTCGTAAGAGTTTGTGGTTGTGACAGTTCAAGTATTTTAAAGTTTTGTCTTTAGTCCAATGTTTTAGCTTGTTACCACACAAAGCTGCTGATTTCCTGCTACATCACCATACAAACCTGCCGAAAAAAAAGCATTGGAATAAAAATTTATCGCACTGCGCTGCTGCTCCAGCCCAGTGGGCCTCGTCGTCAGCCCAGTGGGCTGGCGCGCCGGCCATTTATAGCATGAAGTGTAGCCGAAGCAATCTCCACCTATTCAGGAATGACGAGTACGTCTGAGCGCACATCCATTTCTAACGCCTTCACCGACAAAGAGTTACAATCCATCAAAATTAATTCACTTGATTCACAGCACGTTGAGAGAAACCAACAAAATTATATTTTATATTTTATATTTTCTATTTTGATACTCCCCCCTCCCTTGGTGATATGGTTAAATATATATTATTATATGTATAATAATATATATTTATTTATATATAATAATAAATCGTAATCATTCCCACCCAACCGAAGGAAAGATGAAAATATAAAATATAAAATATAATTTTGTTAGTTTGTTAGTTTGTTAGTTTCTCCTCCCCTTCTTAAGCTTTCGTCATGGAGGCGAAAAAAAGAAAAGAGCCACTTGTGCGACTCTTTCCTTTGTGGAGCATACGAGACTCGAACTCGTCACCTCTTGACTGCCAGTCAAACGCTCTAGCCAGATGAGCTAATGCCCCAAACCTGTTTTTGCCAGAAAAACACGCTCGTTTTTCTTTTCGCGGTGCAAAGGTACGGCCTTCTGAAGAAATAACCAAGAAAAAAGTGCATTTTTTTTGATTTTATCCGTATCTTTGCCCCGTTTTTCAAAAAAATCCGATAAAACGGATGCTGAAACCGGTTGTAGAGAAGGTGATATTGGGCATCGATCCGGGTACGAACCTGATGGGATACGGTGTGCTGAAGGTCGTGGGCACGAAGGTGTCGCTCGTCACGTCGGGCGTCATCGACCTGCGTAAGGTGGGCGATGTCTATCTGAAGCTGGGCGAGATTTTCCGTCGCGTCCAGCGCGTCATCGACGCCTTCCTGCCGGACGAGCTGGCCATCGAGTCGCCGTTCTTCGGCGCCAACGTGCAGAGCATGCTGAAGTTGGGGCGTGCGCAAGGTGTGGCCATCGCAGCTGCCATCAGCCGCGACGTGCCCATCAGCGAATATGCGCCGACGAAAATCAAGATGGCCATCACGGGCAACGGCTCGGCGTCGAAAGAGCAGGTGGCGGACATGCTCCGCCGCATACTCAGCATACCCGTGGACGAGATGCCGAAACACCTCGACGCTACCGACGCGCTGGGCGCGGCCTACTGCCACTACCTGCAGATGGGGCGCCCAGAGGTGGAGAAGGGCGCCAGCTCGTGGAAGGCTTACGTGCAGAAAAACCCTGACAAAGTAACGAAAAGAAAAGGAATAGAATAAAGATGAAGAGAATCGCTGTTTTTGCTTCGCACAACGGTAGTGACCTGCAGGCTGTCATCGACGGCTGCAAGAGCAGGCAGATAGAAGCTGAGGTGTGTCTGGTCATCAGCAACAACTCAACGTCGTTTGCCCTCGAGCGTGCCCGTCGCGAGGGAATCCCCACGCGCCACATCAGCAGCCGCCGATACCCCGACGAGGGTGACCTGGCGCAGGCCATGCTCGACGCGCTCGATGAGGCGGGGGCCGACATGGTGATGCTGTGCGGCTATATGAAGAAGGTGCCCGAGGCCGTCATCAGCCGCTACGAGGGACGCATCTTCAACATCCACCCTGCGCTGCTGCCCAAGCACGGAGGGCCTGACATGTACGGCATCCACGTGCACGAGGCCGTCATCCGCGACGGCGACAAGGAGACGGGCGTCACCATCCATCGCGTCAGCACGGTCATCGACGGCGGAGAGATAGTGGCACAGACGCGCGTGCCCGTCATGGACGGCGACACGCCCGAGGTGCTTGCCGCACGCGTGCTGGAACGCGAACATACGTTCCTGGTGGAAGTGCTGGGGAAAATAGTAAAAAATAATGAAGAATGAAAAATGAAAAATGAAGAATAAAATGTTCCGTATGCAGTATTCCGTTTCCCAAGCTATTTATTTTTCATTTTTCATTTTTAATTTTTAATTTCCATAAATATGAAGCATACAAGAGAAGAACAGATGGCAGCGTTCGGACGGCTGCTGGATATTTTGGACGAGCTGCGGGTAAAATGCCCGTGGGACCGTGTGCAGACGAACGAGACGTTGCGCCCGAACACCATCGAGGAGGTGTACGAGCTGAGCGACGCCCTGCTTGCCGACGACGACCCGAACATCTGCAAGGAGCTGGGCGACGTGCTGCTGCACGTGGTGTTCTATGCCAAGATTGGCGACGAGAAGGAGCAGTTTGACATCAAGGACGTCTGCGATCGCCTGTGCGACAAGCTCATCTTCCGCCATCCGCACGTGTTCGGCGAACAGCAGGTGAACGGCACGGACCAGGTGCTGAAGAACTGGGAGGAGCTGAAACTCAAGGAGAAGGGCGGCAACAAGCGCACGCTGAGCGGCGTGCCCGTGAGCCTGCCCTCGCTCATCAAGGCGTTCCGCATCCAGGAGAAGGCGCAGAACGTGGGCTTCGACTGGGACAGCGCCGACGGCGCGTGGGACAAGCTGCAGGAGGAGTTTGCCGAGCTGCGCGAAGCCATGCAGCACGAGACGGCGCCCGAGACCGGCGACCGCCCTCAGGTGAGCGAGTTCAACGAGGTGGAGGCTGAGTTCGGCGACCTGCTCTTCTCGGCTGTCAACGTGGGACGGCTGTCGGGACTCAACCCCGACTCGGCGCTCGAGCATACCAACCAGAAGTTCACCCGCCGTTTCAACTACGTGGAGGAGTGCGCCCTCGCCCAGGGACGCAAGCTGAAGGACATGACCTTAGGCGAGATGGACGAGCTCTGGAACGAGGCAAAGGCTAAGGGACTGTGAAAAGTGAACATTGAGAGCTGATTATTTGAGTTCCGGAAGTATGAACGTTGCATTGAGAGGGACGCCCCGAAGGGGCAACGGACGGAGCAGCGAGAGCCATCAAGCTTGCTTGAAGGGCCGAGTCGTGACGGACGAAGGCGAAGCCAATAAGCACCCAGCCCAGGGCAACGCCCTGGGTACAAACGGCAAAAGTAACTTTCGCCCTGAAAGGGCAAATCTTGGAGCAGCGAGAGCCAACAAACTTGTTTGTTTGGCCGAGTCGCGACAAGATAAGACTAAGTCAAAAGCTTTACAATATATGGCTGCATGTATGTTCCCCTCTGGATGGAATGCTTTTGCCCTTTCAGGGCGCTCATCGCTGTCTGGGCTCGTTTTTTACTTCCGAAAAAGTTAAATGAAAAATAAAAAGTCCTGCATGCAGCGTTCGTTTTCCTCTGCCGGCTGTCCCGCTGGCAGAGCTATTTATTTTTCATTCCTCTTCCTCCATTTTTCATTCTTCATGAGCTGTTCACAGCCGGCGCGGGCGGACTATACGCCTTTTGAGGCGTGCGACAGCCTGGTGACGGCTGCCGTCGGCGAGGCCGGGCTGCCGGCGTGCTACCGCTACCTGCCCCTGCTGCTCACCGACTGCGACAGCACCTTCGCGTGGCGCTTTGCATCGGGCGCATGGGCGTTGTCGGTGCCTGCGGCTCATCGCTACGGGCTGGCTGTCAACGACACCATCGACGAACGTCTCGACGTGGCCAAATCGACGCAGGCAGCAACACGCTACCTCGGCGACCTCAGGCGGCATTTCGGAGGCAACGATACGCTGGCGCTCTGCCAGTATGTGCGCACGATGCCTGTGCTGCGCGTGCCGGCCGACAGCCTGCTGCCCGCGCTCGAGCGGATAGGCGAGGAGTACGAACGCGGACATCGCCGCTCGGGCTTCCTGTCGCCCCTGGAGACGGCGCGCGAGGATGCCGTACGACGCGACTCGCTGAGGCAGGCTGAGCGCGAGAGGCGGGCAGCCGAGCTCGCAGCACGTAAGCCCAAGGCGGGGTCCTCCACGTCGGGCTATATAATATATAAGGTAAAGAGAGGCGACATCCTGGGGCGCATCGCCCAGCGCAACCATGTCACCGTACGCCAGCTGAAGAGCTGGAACAACCTGAAGAGCGACTTCATCCGCGAAGGTCAGAAACTGAAGATTTACAAGAAGTGAAACCCTATAAGATTACCCTATACCTGTTTTCCGTGATAGCCGTGCTGGCTATCGTCTGCCTGGTGTTCCCCTCGGACGGCATCCGCGCCGGTAACACCACCCTCACGTTCCCCACGCTCAGCGAGGTGCTGAACCCGGGCGGCTCGGCCGAAGCGGCCCTTCCCGAAGAGAGCCCCGAGGAGCTGCTGGCACGTCAGTTAGAGAACATGCGGATGCAGGAGCGCGAGCAGTACCTGACCTACTTCCGCGAGAGCAACATACGCTTCAACCTGCCCGGCGACGACCCGACGTGGTTCGACGCCCTGTTCGAGGCGTTCGAGAACAGCGACAGCAGCCGCGTGCGTGTCGTGCACTACGGCGACTCGCAGATTGAGGGAGACCGCATCACGGGCGTCATCCGCGAAGAGCTGCAGGAGGCCTTCGGCGGCATCGGACCCGGCATCATACCCGTCATCCAGACGGTGGGCAGCATCAACACGGGCCAGTCGTGTACGGCCGAGCTGCGCCGCGCCCTGGCCTACGGACCGGCCGAGGCACGTGCCAAGAGCGGCAACTACGGCCCCATGGCCCAGGTGGCCTATCTGGACACCTCCATCGTGGTGAGCGTCTGGCCCCGCATCAAGGAGAAGATGCATTGCCGGAAGTTCACCCGCGTGACGGTGCTGGCCGACAACATCGCCTCGAAGCTCTACGTCACCTGCAAGGGCGACCGACGCGTCGTCGAGCCCGGGGCGCAGGAGATGCAGCGCATCACCTTCCATTTCCCTGACTCGGTGGAGCGCGTGACGCTGTCGATGTCGGGCTACGCCAATCTCTACGGCATCCTGCTGGACGGCGACAGCGGCATCGCGGTGGACAACATCCCCATGCGCGGCTGCTCGGGCACGATGTTCACCTCCATCAACAGACGCCATCTGAGCGACTATTTCCGGAAGGAGAACGTCCGCCTCATCCTGCTGGAGTATGGCGGCAACTCCGTCCCCTACCTGACCACCGAGAAGGGTATCCACACCTACGCGTCGTCCATGGAACGCCAGATACGTTACCTGCAGCAGCAGGCGCCCGACGCCAAGATACTCCTCATCGGGCCTTCGGACATGTCCACACGCATCAAGGGGGCTTGGCAGACCTATCCCATGCTGCCTGCCATCATTGACTCGCTGCGGGTGACAGCCAACCGCGCCGGTGCCGCCTACTGGGATATGTACCAGGTGATGGGCGGACACAACAGCATGGCCCAATGGTGCGAGCAGAACCCGCCTCTGGCTGGCTCGGACCATATCCACTTCACCCTCAGGGGCGGGGAGCGCGTCGCAGACCTCTTCTGCAAGTCGCTCATGCTCTATTATGACTACTATCGCTGGCGCAAGCCGGAAAAAGAGGAGGACAGGCCATGAGACGCAGCATCTTGTCCACGCTCTTCCTGCTGACCGTGCTGACGATGGCGGCCCAGACGGGACGTCAGCAGGTGACGGACTCCATCATGCGCAACGTGGTGAACCGTCTGCTGCCGGGCAACAACCAGATGCTGTGTCCGTTGCCTTACTACGACTGCCTGCGCTACGACCGCACGGGGCTTCACTTCCCCTCGGGACGCGCGGCACAGGACGCCTTCTATGAGAAGCTCGACAGCCTGCTGCTCTTCCACAGCCGTGGCGTCAACATCTGGCACGTCGGGGGCAGTCACGTACAGGCCGACTTCTTCTCGCATCGCATGCGCAGCAACCTCACGGACATGCAGCCCGGGAACATCGGCGTGCGCGGCATCCTCTTCCCCTTCGGCATGGCCAATACCAACTGGAACCATAACTACCGCATGGAATATACCGGCTCATGGACTGCCGGACGCAACATCGACCGTAACGCCGCTTTCGACTTCGGCATCAGCGGCATCGCAGCCACCACGACGGACAGCCTCGCCTCGCTGACGCTGGTGCTCGACGTCGGCATGACACCCAGCTGGCAGCTGAGCCGTCTCAGGCTGATGGGCTATGCCTCGGCCGACACGGTGAGGCCCTATGCCGTAGAGGTGCACGACGGCCTGAGCGACACCCTCTTCGCCCGCGCTGACACGCTGTGCGGAGGCTGGCTGCTGCCCTTCGACGGCATGCGCGACTCGGTCACCGTACGCTTCCGCATCCCTCGCGGAGAACAGCTTACGCTGACGGGCCTGATACCCGAAAATGACCTCGTGGGCATCAGTTACTACTCGTCGGGCATCAATGGGGCAGCCGTACCGACATGGCTGCGCTGCCCGTACCTGCCACGCGACCTACAGCTCGTGCGCCCCGACCTGGTGGTGTTTGCCATTGGCGTCAACGACGCGGCAGTCCCTTATGGCGAGTTTAACGTGGAGGCCTTCAAGGGGGGCTATCGGCGTCTGATTGCTATGGTGGAGCGCGTCTCACCGGGCTGTGCTTATGTTTTCATCACCAACAACGACACCTATCGCCGCGTGTCGCGCCGCGTGAAACGGGCCAACCGCAACGCCGAGCTGGTTCAGAAGGCGTTCTATGAGCTGGCAGCTGAGTACGGTGGCGCCGTCTGGGACGTCTTTGACTTCATGGGCGGACTGGATAGCAGCCCCCGATGGAGGGATGCCGGACTGATGTCCTCCGACCTCATCCACTTCACACGGACGGGCTACGAACTGCTGGGCGATTTGCTCTATAACGCCTTGGTAGATGATTACATGGAATCCGTCAGAACGGCAAACGACAAAAAGTCAACAGGTCAGCGATAAGGCACTATGGAGCAGGTGATACCCTTCCTCAAACACGTTTTCCTCTTTCAGGAGAATTCGCCCCTGCTGTTCACGCAGTTCTATTTCTGGGCGTTCTTTGCCGTTGTCTTTGCCGTTTTCAGCCTGATTCACAGCAAGCGCCTGCTGCGTAATGCGTTCCTGTTCTTCGTCAGCTTGTTCTTCTATTACAAGACCAGCGGACTGTTTGTGCTGATTCTGATGTTCGTGACGTGTTCGGACTTCTTCATCGCCAAGCGCATCCACGCCTCGCCGACCGAACGGAAACGGAAGGCCTGGCTCGTGCTGAGCGTCGTCATCGACCTCTCGTTGCTCTGCTACTTCAAGTATGCCTATTTCCTCACCGACGTCGTCAACCACCTCTTCCACATCCATTTCCGCGTGTTCGATGTCTTCTCGTGGGTGGGCAATATCCTTTGCGGGAAAGACCTCTTTAACGTGGACAAAATCGTGCTCCCTGTGGGCATCTCGTTCTTCACGTTTCAGGTCATCAGCTACACGGTGGACGTCTTTCGGCGGAAAGTGGACCCTGTGCGCAACATCCTCGACTTTGGCTTCTACGTCAGCTTCTTCCCGCAGCTGGTGGCAGGGCCCATTGTGAGGGCAGCCGAGTTCATCCCTCAGCTCTATAAACCTTACTTCCTGGGTCGTAGGCAGTTTGGCGTGGCGGTCTTCTGGATTATGAACGGTCTGATGAAGAAACTGATACTCTCTGACTACCTGGCTGTGAACTTCATCGACCGCGTCTTTGAGAACCCGCTGCTCTTCAGCGGCTTCGAGAACCTCAGTGCCTTGTTCTGCTACTCGTTGCAGGTCTATGCCGATTTCTCGGGCTATACGGACATTGCCATTGGCGTGGCTATGCTGATGGGCTTCTACCTGCCTCAGAACTTCAACTCGCCCTACAAGGCTCCGAACCCGGCGAACTTCTGGAAACGCTGGCACATGTCGCTGAGCCGGTGGCTGCAGAGCTACCTTTACATCCCGCTTGGCGGTAACCGGAACACGACCTTTGGCACCTATTTCTGGCTGGGGCTGATAAGCCTTATCGTGCTCATCCTCAGCGGCAGCTGGGTGGTGACAGCTATCATTGTTGCTGCAGCTGTGGGCATCCTTGTGGCCATACGCGTCACGAAACAGAAACCCAAACGCCGCAAACTGCTGATGGGAAACCTCAACTCGTTCATCACCATGCTGCTGGGTGGCCTTTGGCACGGGGCGTCGTGGAATTTTATGATTTGGGGCGGACTGAACGGCATCGGTATGATCATCTATAAGTTCTGGAAAGAGATGTCGTGGCATGTCCGCATGGCGCTGGTGCTCGTTGTCACGCTGGTGCTCTATGTGCTGACGCAACGTGTTCCGCAGCCTGTCTTCAATGTATTCTTTGTCTGGATGATGGCGCTGACGGTGGGGACGCTGGTGAGGTACGTGTGGCATTTTGTAGAAAAGGGCTGGAGAGGTGTTCCGGCGTCAGTCAATAGGCTGACAGGCGGCCTGGCTAATGCGTGGGCCATCCTTCAGACGTTCACGTTCATCACCTTCACCCGACTGTTCTTCCGCTCAGGGTCTAACCTCGACCCTGCCGTAGCCAATCAGGAGGCGTGGAGCACAGCAAAGAATATGGTGAACCAGATTGGCTCAGCATGGGGTGGGGTAGATGTGTGGACGATTGTCGGCGCCTACTGGAAGGTCTTTGTGCTGTTTGCCCTCGGCATGGCCATTCATTGGCTGCCTGCTCGCTGGAAACGCTGGTATCGGCTGAACATTGCGCTGCTTCCGATGCCGGTGCTCGTCGTGCTGATGGTTGTGGTGGTGTTTGTCGTTTACCAATTCATCACCTCGGGGCTGCAGGCTTTCATCTACTTCCAGTTCTAATAACCCTAACCCCTAACCTCTAACCCCTAACCCAAAACACTAACCCCTAACCTCTAACCTCTAACCCAAAAATCTCACTCGCAAAGCCCTGCTTCCTGCCAGGCTTTAGCCAGTTCTTGGGCATCAGCAAGTGCGGTTTCCTCGTTGACATCGTATTCCAAACGAAGCAATTGGGCCATGGATTCGGGGGTGAAATCCTTCCCGACAAGTTCTTTCCACAGATAAGCCGCACTTTCGTTGAGGCTGATGATTTTGTTGAAGTCGATGTTCTGAATGCCTTTAGCTACGATGATATTCTCACCGCAGATCTGTCTAATCTCAAATCCGTCCTTGATTTTCATGTCTATTCGTTTTTTTTATTTCCTATTTTAATTCCTAATTCCTAATTTCTAATTCCTAATTTTTTAATTCCTAATTTTTTTCCTACCTCCACTTAGCGGGCAGGCGCCGGTGTATGGCCAGCAGCCATCGTCTGATGGGGGTTAGCCGCATCCAGCAAGCCGAGTAGCGCTTCCAGCGCCTGCTGTCGGTGCTGTATTCTTTGCCCTTGCGGATGACGGAAAGAGCATTGGCTTTGACGTCGGCTTTGGTGCAATGTTCCGTGCCGTGCACATTTCCATCGCCCTTGAGAGTGACGTTGTCTCCATCGATGGCGATGATGCGATGAAACACGTATTTGCCTGGGGATATCTCTGCCAAAACGGCGTCACCGATTTCTATGTGGGTGACAGCCGTGAGCTTGATGCTGTCACGACGGTCTTCCAGAAACGGGCGCATGCTGTTGCCCCGCACACGCAACGTGGCGGTGTGGCCCTCTTCCAGCAAATCCCTTATTCCCTTTAAGAAGATGTCGTTAGGGAGTTCGATGATGTTCTCTTCTTTCATGGATTTGTTAACCCTTTGTTCTTTTTTCTACCCCACGAAAACGGCCTTGTGGCATACCTCTGCAGCCTCTTTGTCGGGTCTGCACCCCAGGGTGTAGCAAGGCACATGGGCAATGAGCATGCTGAGGCTGTCGTAGATGCCGTTGTAAACACGGTCGTCCCACTTCATGGATGAGACGGAGGGGAGCAGGGCAGAGAGGGCCTCGAGGGTCTTGTCCCGTTTGATGTGGTTGACTTTCTCCTGACGGATGCGCACGAATGCCCCGATGGGGGCGCTGATGTTGCGGTAGCAGGGGGTCTTGCCGCTCCAGGGCGAGCCATAGACAATCGCGCCATCGTCTGTAGCCACGACGACGGGGTTGTCATCGTTCATTAGCTCGCTGCCAGGGATGTGCCTGAGCCAGAGGCTGCTATGCGTGCTCTTGCCCGTGCCGCTCTTGCCCAGGAAGAGGTAGCCGTGTCCGGCGTTTTTGATAACCGAGGCGTGGAACAGCAGCGTGTGCTTGTCGGCTGCGGCAAAGGCGTACATCAGCATCATGCTGTTGTTGGTGGCAAATTCGCGGGCCCAGTCGTTGCCTTGCAGGGCGAGTCTGCCCTCGCTGAATGTTGCGTTGGTCTGCAACATGCCGCAATAGTTCCCTTGAGGGGGAGCGATAAGGAACTGATAACCACCGTTGGACAGCCTGTTGACGCTGAAAAATGCTCCACCGCTGTCAAACTCGCCGATGGTTTCCGGCTTCTGGGCAGGGGTGAGGCTGTCGTCAAGGGTAAGGGTGAAGAGCACAGGCTCTCCCTCTACATAAGGGTGTATAAACGGTTCGAACGAAGGCAGGTAGGGATAGCTGTCACCCTCTGGTGTGCGGAAGCCGATGATTTGCTCGGCTACTTTATAATAGTGGGTGTTCATGGGCGCATGGAATTATAAATAGGGAATGAGGGTCGACAGGTGTACACCGTTGGATCCTTTGATGAGAATGGTGGCGTCCGTCGGCTGCTGGGCTTGCAGGGCTTGGATAGCCTCGTCGGTATCGGTAAAATGACGGAAGGGAAAGGCTGGATTCTCGAACTGTTTGCCTACCGTCCACACCTCTTGCAGGTGCATCTTGGAGAGCAGGGCGAGGATGTGCAGATGTTCCTGCTCGCTGGCGCTGCCCAGCTCCCTCATCTCGCCGAGGATGACCATCTTGCGTGGTGCGTTCATCTGCTCGAAATTCTCCAGCGAAGCTTGCATGCTGGTGGGGTTGGCGTTGTAGGCATCGACGATGAGTGTGTTGTGGGCGGTCTGCAGCAGTTGCGAACGGCTGTTGGTGGGCTCGTAGCTGCCGATGGCCTGATTGATGTCGTCGGGCTGGACGCCGAAGCGAAGGCCTACGGCAATGGCGCAGAGGGCGTTGTCGATGTTATACCGTCCCACTAACCGAGTCTGCACGTCATAGCTGTCTCCCTCCAGCGTGCTCCAACGGAAGCGGAGGAATGGGTCGCATGACAGCACCTGACCGCCAACCTCTTTCCCTTCTTTCGGCGCTCCTGTGCCGTAGCGCAGGGCATGAAGGCCTTGGGCGATGCTGCAAAGGTGCGGGTCGTTGTCGTTCAGGAAGATGAAGCCGTTGTCCCGAAGACGGAGGAAGTCGTAGAGCTCGCCTTTCGTCCTTACCACGCCTTCGAAAGAGCCGAATCCCTGCAGGTGTGCCCTTCCGACGTTGGTGATGAGGCCGCAGTCGGGCTCGGCAATCTGCACCAGCTCACGGATGTCGCCCGGGTGGCTGGCTCCCATTTCGATGACGCCCAGCTGATGGGTGTTGTTCAGCTGCAGCAGGGTGAGGGGCACGCCAATGGCGTTGTTCAAGTTTCCTCGTGTGTAATGGGTCAGATACTTCCGGCTGAGCACGGCAGCAATCAGTTCCTTGGTGGTTGTCTTGCCGTTGGTGCCGGTGATGCCGATGAGCGTTGTGCCAAGCTGACGACGATGATAGCGCGCCAGCGACTGCAGAGCTTCCAGCGTATTGTCCACCAGCAGCAGACGGTCGTTGGAGGCGTCGTAGTAGGCCTTGTCGTCGATGACGGCATACGAGCAGCCGGCCTTCAGGGCATCGTCGGCGTACTGGTTCCCGTTGAAACGTTCGCCTCGCAGGGCAATAAAGAGGGCGCCTTGCGAACATGCACGTGTGTCGGTGGTCACACCGGTGCATTTCAGAAAATAGGAATAGAGTTCTTCTGTCTTCATTGCTGTTTGGGGCGCAAAAATACGAAAAATAATTTAATTTCATGCGAAAACAAAAAAAAGAGCGTATATTTGTGGGCAAAAATGGAGATTCGGATGCGAAGAGATAGACAAGCTGGTGCTTTCCCCGTCATCATGGGCATACTGAATGTGACGCCAGACTCGTTCTACGCGGCTTCACGCTGCGCTTCTGCCGATGAGGTTGTGCGGAGGGGGCTGCAGATGGTGGCTGACGGTGCCGACATGCTGGATGTCGGGGCGTGCTCCACGCGCCCTGGCTCTACACCGGCTTCTGAAGAGGAGGAGCTGGCTCGCTTGCTGCCTGCCTTGGAGGGCATTCGTCAGGCGTTGCCCGAGCTGCCTCTGTCGATAGATACGTTCCGTCCGTCGGTGGCTGCTGAGTGCATCCGTCGCTTTGGCTCGCTCATCGTGAACGATGTGTCGGGTGGGGCAGCCGCACTGGCGGGAGTGCCTTACGTGCTGACGTGTCCTACGGCTGCTCCAGAAGCGTTCTTTGCTGAGCAGCTGCCGTTGCTGGCGTCGAAGGGGGTGACCGATGTCATTCTGGATCCTGGCTTCGGCTTCGGCAAGACGGTTGAGGAGAACTTCGGCATTCTCTCGCAGCTCTCCGCCCTGCGTCGCTTTGGACGGCCGTTGCTGGTAGGCGTCTCACGCAAATCGATGATATACAAAACGCTTGGCATCACGCCTGAAGAAGCCCTGAATGGCACAACCGTGCTTCACACCTTCGCCCTGTTGCATGGCGCCGACATCCTCCGCGTGCACGATGTCCGTGAAGCCGTCGAGTGTCTTCGCCTTGTCCAGATGCTAAATCGTAAATAGTCAAATCGTAAATAACCATCATGTTACTCGGACTAAACCTGCTCAATCTGATAGATATTTTCTTGGTTGCCCTGCTTCTTTTCTATCTGTATAAGATGATGAGAGAGTCAGGCTCGCTGAATCTGTTCCTCGGCATACTTATATTTGTCGTGGTGTGGATGCTGGTGTCGCGTGTGCTTGAGATGCCGATGCTGGGCTCCATCTTCAACGCCCTTGCCAACGTGGGCGTATTGGCCCTGATTGTCATCTTCCAAAACGAGATACGCCATTTTTTCCGCGAGTTGGGCTCGCAGAAGCAATTTAAAAAACTGTTTCGTTTCTTGAGTACGCGCAATCGTGCGTCGAGCGACCAGCAGGATTGGCTGCCGTTGGTGCGTGCTTGTCAGAATATGTCTGACGGTAAGGTCGGTGCCCTGATTGTCGTAGAGCGCGACCAGCATCTCGGTGACTTCATCGAGACGGGCGAGCGCATCGACGCCAATATCAATCGTATGCTCATCGAGAATCTGTTTTTCAAGAACAGTCCGCTGCACGACGGCGCTGTCATCATCAGCGGTGGCAGGATTGTGGCGGCAGGATGTGTGCTGCCCGTGTCGCATCGCGAGAATATCCCCAAGCAGCTGGGCCTTCGCCATCGTGCCGCGCTGGGCCTCTCCGAAGTGTCGGATGCTCTGGTGATTATCGTCTCCGAAGAGACGGGAAGCATTTCCGTAGCAAAAGATGGCGAGTTCCGCCTCGGCCTTTCGCCCGAAGAACTGGAGACGATGCTTTCGCAGCCGGAAGAGTGACAAACTGTCACCGTATGCGTCAGCCTGCGGACGTTTCTGACACAACGGCTGTCCGCGTCATGCCCCTTGTCACCTTTGGCACGCTTTTCGCAAGGGGATTTGCAGAAAAATGTTTAACCTTATTAAAATAATACGTTATTATGAACATTAAACCATTATCAGATCGCGTCCTCATTGCTCCCGCAGCAGCAGAGGAGAAGACAGTCGGCGGTATCATCATCCCCGATACAGCCAAGGAGAAACCTCTTAAAGGCAAGGTTGTTGCCGTCGGTAACGGCACGAAAGATGAGGAGATGGTCCTCAAGGTGGGTGACACCGTGCTCTATGGCAAGTATGCTGGCACCGAGCTCGAGGTCGAAGGCGAAAAATATCTCATCATGCGCCAGAGCGACGTCTTAGCCGTCTTAGCATAATCCCCCGGAAACCCCGGATAATCCAGAAACTCCAGATTATCCAGAAAATCCAGAATTTCCAGAAAATCCAGAATTTCCAGTCAATCCAGAAAAAACCTCCCCCAAATAATTCAAAAAAAACTATGGCAAAAGAAATCTTATTCAATATGGACGCCCGCGACCAGCTGAAGAAGGGCGTGGACGAGTTGGCAAATGCCGTGAAGGTTACCCTTGGTCCGAAAGGCCGCAATGTGATCATCGAGAAGAAGTTCGGCGCTCCCCAGATTACGAAGGACGGTGTTACCGTCGCTAAGGAAGTGGAGCTGGCCGACGCCTTTGCTAATACAGGCGCTCAGCTTGTGAAGTCTGTCGCCAGCAAGACGGGCGACGATGCCGGCGACGGCACCACTACGGCTACCGTGCTCGCTCAGAGCATTGTCAATGTGGGCATTAAGAACGTTACCGCCGGTGCTAACCCGATGGATCTGAAGCGTGGCATCGACAAGGCTGTCGCCAAGGTTGTCGAGAGCCTGCGCGAACAGGCCGAAGAGGTCGGCACGGACTATAACAAGATTGAGCAGGTGGCTTCTGTCAGCGCCAACAACGACGCTGAGATCGGTAAGCTGATTGCCGACGCCATGCGCAAGGTCAGCAAGGACGGCGTCATCACCATCGAAGAGGCCAAGGGCACAGACACCAGCATCGGCGTTGTCGAGGGCATGCAGTTCGACCGCGGCTACCTCAGCCCCTACTTCGTCACCGATACCGAGAAGATGGAGTGCGTTATGGACAATCCTTACGTCCTCATCTACGACAAGAAGATCTCCAATCTCAAGGACCTCCTTCCCATCCTCGAGCCGGCTGTCCAGTCGGGCCGTCCGCTCCTCATCATTGCTGAGGATGTCGATAGCGAAGCGCTCACGACTCTGGTTGTCAACCGTCTGCGCGCTCAGCTGAAAATCTGCGCTGTCAAGGCTCCTGGCTTTGGCGACCGTCGTAAGGAGATGCTTGAGGACATCGCTATCCTCACGGGTGGCTTCGTCATCAGCGAGGAGAAGGGCGTCAAGCTTGAGCAGGCTACGATGGAGATGCTCGGCACGTGCGACAAGATTACCGTCAACAAGGACAACACCACTATCGTCAGCGGTCACGGCGACTCCAAGCAGATTGCCGACCGTGTGGCTCAGATCAAGGCTCAGATTGCCGTTACGAAGAGCGACTACGACAAGGAAAAGCTGCAGGAGCGTCTGGCAAAGCTGTCAGGTGGCGTGGCAGTCCTCTACGTCGGTGCTGTCAGCGAAGTGGAGATGAAGGAAAAGAAAGACCGCGTCGATGATGCTCTGTGCGCAACGCGTGCTGCCATCGAAGAGGGTATCGTCCCGGGCGGCGGTGTGGCTTACATCCGCGCTATCGATGCTCTCGAAGGCCTCAAGGGTGAAAACGCCGACGAGACCACCGGTATTGAGATTATCAAGCGTGCCGTCGAGGAGCCGCTGCGCCAGATTGTCGCCAACGCGGGCAAGGAGGGCGCCGTCGTCGTCCAGAAGGTGCGCGAGGGCAAGGGTGACTTCGGTTACAATGCCCGTACTGATGTCTATGAGAACCTGAAGGCCGCTGGCGTGGTCGATCCCGCCAAGGTTGCCCGCGTGGCTCTCGAGAATGCTGCTTCCATCGCCGGCATGTTCCTCACCACCGAGTGCGTCATCGTCGAGAAGAAGGAGCCGCAGCCCCCGATGCCCGCTAACCCCGGCATGGGCATGGACGGCATGATGTAATCCCTTGCCCTTCCTAATCTCATTGCCCTGAGGCCACGATATTCCTATCGTGGCCTCTTTTTATTTGTTACCTGTTTGTTCTTTATTTGTTAACCGTATTGTCTCTATAATATCTTTTTATTTAGGTGTTTATGATAGATCATTAGGTAGTTTTTGCTTTCTTTTTAGAGCTTGGTTTTCGCAGAGAGGGTGTTCTGACTGGGCGTCTGTTTCTGGCTGGAAGAAAAAAACTTTCACATCTTTTATGTAACCATTTTGTTTTTCAAATAAAATGTATTATCTTTGCAGCGAATTGAGGAATAATAAAAGATGAGAACAATCCTTAGGGCGCTTGTTTTGCTGGTTCTGCTGTTGCTTCCGATGTCTGGCATTAACATGTCGGCACAGACGGATGGCACCAGTAGCCAGAGTGCTGTGCTTAAGGAATTGAATAAAGCGCTTGCTGAACAAAATCGTGTGTTGGCGGAGCAGAACCAGGCGCTGGCTGAGCAGGTCGATGCTTATGATAAGCGGATCGGAGAGCTGGAGTCGGCGTTGGCGTCTCTTCGGCAAACCGAGGAAAAGGCCGAGTCGGTTCATCGCCGGCTGCCTTTTTTTACGTACACAAATTTGATTCTAGCCATTATCGTTGCTGTTGGAATTATTTTGTTTTTCCTTTATTATAATAAGCGTGCTCATGTTTTTCGCAAACTCGTGAATGATCATGAGAACGTCTTCCGCATTTTCCGTAACGACAAGGAGAGGGTTGAGCGTGTGCGGGAAGAGCTGGAGCGAAAGATGGCATCAAAGGAGCATGCGTTGCGCGCTGAGATTTCGGCCATGTCTGTGGCGTTGACGGCCGTCCAGCGTATGAATGAAGTTAAGCTGCAGTCCTTGTCGGATCAGGCGTCGCAGGAAGACGGCGAAGATCTCTTTCCTGGCGAAGGCTATACCGTAGTTCAAACACAGGAAGCTGAAGGCGAATCTTCAGACGATGAGAGGCCGAAAATAACCAGCGATTCTTGCTTTGCGTCTCTCTCCACGATGTTCATCCGTAACGAGCAGCGCATGGTTGCCGTCGAAGGAGGAGTGTCCATTACGACTGCCAATAAATGGCTTGATGCTTGGGAGCGCAATGGTTGGGTGGAGAAGGTTTCCCGAGGGAAATATGTAAAGACATCTAAAGGAAAGAGAGTCGCGAGGACGATTCTCCAAAATTCACCGGAATAAAATTCTGACTTTTTCTCTCTTTTTGAGTACGCCGCTTCGCGCGCGCGTACGCGTACATTATTATATTATACTCGCTATTGATGTTTTTCGAATGATCCTATTTCAGAGTGGATTCTTTCTTCTCTCTCTCCGGGAAGGCCTTCTCTCTCTCCGGGAAGGCCTTCTCTCTCTGTGGGAAGGCCTTTTCTGTGTGTAGAAAGGCCTTTTCTACGATACGGAAGGCCATTTCTACATGTAGGCGCAGTTAATTTGGTTTGCGGATGCAATGTGATGGCATCTTATCAATTGGTGTTTTGCGCTCAACTTTAAGCGTTTAAGAGGTTGAGTCTGGTGCTTGAGGATTAGGGCTTAGTTTGTGTGGTCTGTGGCGAAATTCAGTCAGGTTGGCGTCAAGAGCTGTTGTGGCTGAATGAATAGCAGAATAGCTGATTTGTGTCTTTGATTGCCGTTTGCACATAAAAAAATGTAGTCAGAATTGTTTCCTGGCTTGATTCCGGTTTTTTTTACACATATTAAAATTCTTTTTCCACATAAATCTTCCTCACGAGGGCATTTTTTACGATATATGCCCCTTTTTTGCCTTCAACGCGCGATTTGTGACCCAAATCATTGTAAAAACAAGACTTAAAAATGCAATGAAATATCTAATGATGTAATTAGTGTTATTTGAAAATATAATTTTGTTATTTTTGAATATATAACTTAACGTTCGTTAACACCCCCCCCCTAATTGCACTCTGTGTCGCCTTTATTGTATACATACGCGCGCGCATAAGTGTAGCGTGAGGCCATTTGTTTCTTTCTCCAGGCACGAATTTGGCAAAAATGGAAAAAACATGTTGCAGAGCATGAATTATTCTTCTATTTTCTTTGGTGGAATCAAAAAGTTGCCGTATCTTTGCAGCCGATAAAGAAAGGCATTTTAGTATACATCGCATATAACACGTTGAAAATGAAGTTCAAAACGAAGATTAACAAGCAATTCCTCCCCTGCCTGATGATGGCGGCGAGCGCGCTTTTTTCTTCGTCTGTGTTTGCAAACGAAGCTACTGAGCCTGAGTTTTCTCTTACAGGTGTGGAAAATTATCTGGAAACGGTGAACGATAGCACCCATACGCTTTCCCGTTCGATTGTTTCACTGGCCAATACGATTGTGTCGAAATCCGATTCTTTGTCGGCTCTTTCAAAGAATGCTTCCTCTCGCGCAGGCAAGAGCGTGTCGCGTGAAAGCGTCTTCAACAAGCGTTATCGTAATGCCGTTTATGACCTCAGCCTCGACATTCCTGCCGACACGCTGATGGATGTGAACATGGAGCGCGACTATCCCAGCTACGTTAAGGTGGTCGGCGAGGACAACATCGGCGCTGACAGTCTCCTTCAGCAGTTCGCCCTCTACAGTCTGGACGTGAACTTCAAGGTCAACAAGACGAACATCGATCCGAACTGCGCTTCTTACCGCAAGCTCATCGAAGAGATTGTCCCCATCATGAAGGAGCGCAACCTGCAGCTTCACCATATGTATGTCCGTATGAGTGCTTCTCCTGAAGGTTCCTACAGCAACAACATCCGTTTGGCTAAGGGCCGTGGTCAGGCGCTGGTTGACTCGCTGTCGCGCTACATCGACATGCCCTCTGACGACCAGATTGTCTTCAACACTGTTCCTGAGGACTATGCTTATCTGTACAAGTTGATTGAGGCTTCCGACGATGTCGATCGAGACACCATCATGCATATCATTGATGCCCATAAAGGTGACGACGTTGCCACGAAGGCCGCCCTGCGCGCCCTGAACGGTGGTGCCACCTGGCGTCGTCTGCTCAAGGTGTACTACCCGACGCTGCGTTCGGCTCGCGTGGTCTTCTACTTCACCAAGTATAAACTTGCCGAGCCCGAAGTTGTTGAAGGCACTATGGACGATGTCCTCCTTCCTGCATGGAATCCTGTCTTCGGCACGAACAGCAAGTTTGACTTGTCGGGTGGAATGGATTCCGGCAAGCGGGCGAAGGAGCCGATGCTGGCCGTCAAGACCAACCTGCTCTACGACGCCTTCTTCATCCCCGGCGTTGCCTACGACCCCATTGTCAACATTGAAGTCGAGTATTACCCCCACAACTCCAACTGGAGCTACCTGGGCGAGTATGACTTCCCGTGGTGGTACAACGATGAAGGTATTCCGGGTACGGGCAATCCCTATCCCACACCTTATCCCACCTCTAAGCACCACTACTTCCAGCTGCTCAACGGCCAGCTTGAGGCACGCCGCTACTTCACCACCGACTTCAGCCACACGGGTCACTACCTCAGCCTCTACGGCCATGCCTTCCTTTACGACTTCTGCTTCGATAGCACGCAGGGACGTGGTTATCAGGGCGAAGGCTGGGGTGCCGGTCTGGGCTACGGCTATGTCAAGCGTCTGGGCCGCAATCCCAACAGCCGCTGGAAACTCGAGGCCTTCATCAAGTGGGGTTTCTTCGAGACCCGTTACGACGACTACTACTATGGTGCCAAGTGGGATGCTGCCACCAATCAGTTCGTCTCCGCCAAGTACTACTACAACTGGCATGGCGATGACGTCACCAAGTTTGTCCGCCGCAACCACCGCTTCCGCAGTTGGTTCCGCTATCCCACCGGCGCCGGCATCACCATCAGCTACGACCTCATTGACCGTAAATTGAAATTGTAATATATAATAATTTATAATAAGGTAAAGTATCGTAAAAATACCATAAAAATATATTCATTCATTAAACCAAACCACCCAAAACGACTCTGAAGGAAGATATAATAAAAGAATTATGATGCACAAGTCCCATAACCTCCTCACGAAGGCCCTGCTGACCTCAGCAGTGGTGCTCTCGCTGCTCACCACGAGCTGCGAGCGTAAGGACTTGTGGCTTCCGACCAGTCAGGTGCCCATCGAGATTGCTATCTACGATATCGACCTCGAGACCTACTTCGGCATCAACTGGCGCTTCGAGTGGATGTACGACTGGCCAGAGACGGATGCGAATTACGGTCCTATCGGTTACACCGAGCCCGAGTATGTCCGTGCCACCATCTACAACCTCGACGGCCGTAACGGTCAGCGTCAGAACCCCTTCACGCGCAGTATGGTCACCAATGGCCGCAACCGCGTATCGCTCACGGCCGCCAACTGGTATGACATGCTGTTCTTCAACTCCGACTTCGAATATGTCCGTACGCAGGTTGCCGACGACTACTCATTCTATAATATGACCACGCGTTCGGTCAACGCACCGACCTACTTCCCCTCCACGCGTGACCTTACGGAAGAGCAGCCCGATCCGTCGTTCAAGCCGTACGATGTCTATAACCAGCCTGACGAGATGTTCGGTGTCTTCCTCGACGACCTCTACGTGTCCGAAGACCCCAACGACTACGAAGATACCATCGACGAGAACGGCAACCACGTCTATCTCTACCGCATCGACGCTACGCTGGAGCCCTACACGTTCATCTACCTCATCCAGCCCGTCATCCTTCACAACTACTGTGACGTCGATGATCCCGAGAAGCCCGACTCGACCGCCCGCGTGCGTGCCGTCAACGGCCTCACCATCACCGGCCTTTCGCAGGGTGTCGAGCTCTTCAGCCGCAAGGACTGGGACAGCCCTGTCTCCATCAACTCCGAGGATATCAAGCCCATGCAGGTGCACAAGACCGTTCATTTGGCCAACGGCACGGAGACGGAGGCCGATGTCTGCGCAGCCCGCGTCCTCACCTGGGGTCTCCCCGGCATCGACCCGCTGCAGGCCCGCCGCACCCTCGACGAAACCGGCGTTGCGCCCGTCAACGAAGTGGGCAACTGGATTGGTCTTAACTTCGTCCTCCGCGGAGGCGATGTCAAGCCCCTTGCCTTCAACATCAGCGAGCAGATGGCCCAGCACCCCGCAGGCGGCGTCATCACCATCTACATCGACGCTTCGAAGGTCTTCACCCGCGACGAAGTCGATCATGAGAAGAAGGACAACACAGGCGGCGGTTTCAATGCCTCTGTTGAAAACTGGCAAAACGAAGTCAATTCTGAAATCACTATATAATATAAAGGTATAAAAAGAGAAAATCAACATTATTAACAATCAAAATTAAAAGAGTTATGAAAAAGAGTTATTTAATTCTCGCCGCAGTCGCAGGCCTCCTGGCCTCCTGCTCCAACGAGGTGCTCGTTGAAGAGACCGCCAACGACACTTCTGCTCCCCGCGCCATCGGCTTCAGCATGTTTGCCGAGAAGGCTACCCGTGGCGATGCCACTGTGAACACCAATCTGGAGTTCTACCACAACACCTTCGCCGTCTATGGCACGAAGAAATCAACGGTTGACACCACTGACCCCGTTCAGTATGTCTTCGGTGGTGCTGCTACGGCAGCTGGTGTTCAGGATGGTGTCACCTGCACCTATCAGACGACAGCCGATCCCGTCCTCGGTGACTGGAAGTACGACAACCCCCGCTACTGGGACAAGCAGGCTAATTACAACTTCATTGCCTATGCCCCTGTTGCTGCTGCCAACCCCCTTCGCTACAAGTTTAGCGCAGCTCAGGCAGAGGTGAGCGCACCTGCTGCTTCTGGCAACGACTTCGTCATCACGGCTCCGGGCTATACGCTTGCTGGTACAAACCTTCAGGCAACGGCCACTGAGGCAGAGAAGGTGAAGGGTTTCACCGTTGAAGCCGCTGGTGACCTTGACATCATGACATCCGCTGCCAATGCACAGCCTGGTACCGGTCACGATGCTGAAGTTAACCTTGTTTTCAAGCACATCCTGGCTAAGTTGAACGTTACGTTCGCTAAGGCTGCTGTGCTCGATGGCTCAACCGTTACCATTAACAGCGTCACTATCACTGGCCTCAACGACAATGGAACGTATGCTGAAAGCGTCTACGCTTACGATGCCACTACCACACCCGCTACCATTACCAGTGGTTGGACGGCCTCCGTTGATGACGCTGCTTACACATTGGCTTATGCAGGTTCGCAGGTTCTCAATGCCTCCACAGGCAATCCTTTCTTCTTCATTGAGTCCCTCGTCATGCCGCAGACTATTCCTGCAACGGCAGAGCTCGTAGCCAAATACACTATCACGACGGGTACCTACAGTGAGGACTATACTTACAAGTGCGCTTTGACGTCCGCATTTGCTACCTTCTACGATCGTTTCAACTATTTCCTCAAGTTTACGATTGCACCCGATGTCATCAAGTTTGATGCTACGGTTACTCCGTGGGTTGATCAGACCGCTGTTAACAAAACCATTGATTAATCGGAAATACCTATTTATAAACCATCAAATTAAAAAAGAGTTATGAAAAAGAGTTATTTAATTCTCGCAGCAGTTGCAGGCCTTTTCGCCTCCTGCTCCCAGGAAGTTCTCGTTGACGAGACTTCTCAGAATGAGGCTCAGAAGCCGTTCATGTTCGAAACCTTCACCCAGAAGGTTACGCGTGCCGATGAAGCTAATTCAACAAATCTTTATGACTTCTATAAGACATTTGACGTCTATGGATGGAAGACTGTTGAATCTACTCCTAAGTCTGTATTTTCTCATGTACCGGTTGGCCATTTTACCAGCGACACGCAGGGCCCGGTCGTTTACGCCACCGCCCCGGCTAAACCTTCTGATGAATGGGGCACTTTCACCGCAGCAGGTTGGTTCTATGAGAATGTTCGTTATTGGGATAAAGTCGCATCAGGCTATGAATTCTTTGCAATTGCTCCTTATGAGGCAACACCCAATCCTTCCTTGACGGTTGCACCTGGCGATAATAATATTGCTATTGGTTCAAGCAGTGCAAAATATGATATCAGCACAGAGAAAAACCTCGTAAATGGTGCAGTCGTGACTACCACTACAGGAATTACTCCTATTGCGGATAAGAAGTATTTTGGTTTCTTAAAGGATTACATGCTGGCTGAGAAGAGTACGACAAAAAATGCATTGGTTTCTTTGAATTTTCACCATATCCTTACAAAACTTAACGTGAAGGTTACCAAGCAGGATTCTTATAAAGGAGCTTCTGACTTAGTTATCAATGAAATCAAGATTGCAAACTTGAAGAAAACAGGTTATTTCACATATGACACTAATATGACAACCTGTGGTTGGACTTCCGATGGAACTTATGATCTCCTTAATACGGGCGACTATCTTATTTCCACCAAAACGGCTGCTACCGTCTATAGTGGATACTATTGGTTCCAAACTCTTATCTTCCCGCAGACGCTTACCTGTAAGGCTGTTGGTGCTAAGGCCACAGCGACGGATCTCACCGACCGCTATCTCTATGTTAAGTATACGATTGGTACAGAAGTGTTTGAGGCTTACTATGATCTTGCCAATGCTTTTGGAAAGACTGCAGCAGATCAAACTTACGAGTTTGCTCAAGGTAGTGAATACACCCTTAACATTAAGGTCGGTCCTGAACCTATCATCTTCGACGCTACCGTCACAGCTTGGAAAGTTGAAGATGAAGTGGAACATGTCGTTTATTAATTATTGATTGTATTAACCTATCAAAATGAAAATAATTATGAAAAAATCATATTTAATCCTTGCCGCAGTTGCAGCCAGCTTCGCTGCCTGCTCACAGAACGATGTGGTCACGGAGATCACCGAAACAGATGTCCTCATTGGGTTCAGTGGTACCTATGTTGACAATGCTACACGTGCCATTTCCACCGGTGCTTACACGGCAGCAAATTTTGAAACCTTAGGCAACACTTTCGGTGTGTTCGGTTATAAGAATACGGCAACGCAGACCGACGCTCAGGTGTTTAATGACACAGAGGTTGAATATCAGTCTGGATTACAAACTTCTGTTGGTTATGAAGCCACTACAGACTGGGCTTATTCCCCTCTCAAATACTGGGATAAAACAGCCACTTCTTATAACTTTTATGCCTATGCTCCACATCAAAGTGACTTTACAGGTACTGTGGCTCTTAGTGGCAATTCAGCAAATTCATTCAGCATAAGTGGTTTCCAGCAGGCTACAACTAAGGCTGACATGATTGACCTGATGACGGACTTGACGACGAAAGCTTCCGTTACGACTGGTATTGGAACGAACGATGTGTCCTTCACTTTTGGTCATATACTTTCTAATATCAATGTTAAGATGGCTGTTAGTGATGCACTGAAGAGTGATAATGCCAACAATCCTGTGACCGTAGTCAGTATTTCTCTCGGAACTATCAAAATGGACGGCGACTATGCCTATAGCTCATCTGCTTATGCTTGGACACTGGCTTCCACTCCCCATACTGCTACTTTTAGTGGCACACAGACAAGTGGAAATGTTTTTGCTTCTGATGTTCTGACTGGAACAACAACGGGCTATACCGATGTTCCCGGTCTGACGGATTTGCTCTTTGTGCCCCAGGCTGTTGATGCTGCCTATGCCTTCAATGTTCAATTCAAAATTGCTAATGAGATTTTCGATAAGACTATTCTTTTGTCTGAATTCAAGAATGTTACTGATAATACTACCGGATTAGCTACTTGGCAGCCGGGTTATAAATACACTTATCAGATTGTAATCGGTCCGACCCCCATTCTGTTTGATGTTCAAACCGTTTCGGATTGGGCGGACGGTGGCACTTTCGCATTCACCATCGAATAATCCCAGCGAGAACGAAAGGACTCTTTTGATTTGATTATATAGGCCGGATAGGGGAGTGATTCCCCTTCCGGCCACCCCGAGGGGGAAACGATAATCGAGGAAAAAGAGCGACGAGAGAAAAAACGCACTTGTAAAACGAAATTCCAAGCACTTGAAACTATAAATCCAAGCACTTGAAACTTCAGATCCAAGCACTTGAAACTCTCGCTAACTTAAACAAAGAACAGTCATCGATAGCAATGGTTTTTAAGAAGTCGGTAAAACAGCAGATGAAGCACCTGATGGTGTCTCTGGCGGGCATGGCCTTTATGGCTATGGCGTTCAGCGGCTGTCAGGAAGGGCCTGTGCTCGTGGACGAAGGCTCGTCCGACGAGGGCATGCTGCGCGCCATCGGCTTCGACAACACGTTCATCGACCAGGCCACTGCCACCCGTACCGCCGCACCCGTCGCCCTCAGCGACTACTTCACCTCTATGGGTGTTTGGGGCTGGAGCACCAGTGACGGTGTCACCGAACTGCCGTTGTACATCGACCACCTCGTTAGCTATTCCCCCACTGCCGCCAAGTGGCAGTATAGTCCTCTCCGTTATTGGGATCGTCGTAGCACCTATCGCTTCTACGCCTACACTCCCCACCAGACAGACGTTGCCGGTTCGTCTGTCACCATTGATGCCGCCACAGGCCATATCGCCATCAGCGGTGTCACCCTCACCGGCACCAACCTGCAGACGCCGCCCACTGCGGCCCAGCAGTACATCTTCTCCGCCGTCCCGTCGGGCGATACCGACTGGATGATAGCCCGCGCCGGTCGCACAGGCGTGCCCGGACGTTTTGGCCAGACGGTGGAGTTCACCATGCAGCACATCCTCTCGAAGCTGAACGTCGCCGTGCGCGTCAGTGATGCCCTTGCCGCCGACGGCGGCGTGACAGGCGTCACCGTCAACAGCCTCCACATCGGCACCTTCGCCGCTGAAGGCGACTTCGCACAGACGCTCGACCATACCCCCGACGCCACCCTTGCTGCCGACCGTGCAGCTGCAGAGTGGACGCTCACGGCCGCTCCCGCCCTTACACTGCAGGGCGCCACGGACGCCATCGTGAAGAAAATACCGGTTGACCCGGCCGACGCCACTGTCCCCGGCAATACCTTATTATATATACTGGAGTCGCTCGTCCTTCCGCAGGACGTCACCGCCTCGCAGACCGTCAAGCTCGTTTACACCCTCCACTTCAGTGACGGGCGCAGCGAGCGCTACACCCACGTCATGCCCCTCAGCAACGCCTTCGGCCCCACCACCGAGGCCGGCGGACAGCTGCTCAGCGGCTACAGCTACACCCTGAGGTTCATCATCGGCCCCGACGTCATCACCTTCGACCCGGGCGTGGATGAATGGACATCCTCTATCGACGCTACAAAACAGGTGAACTAAGCGAAAAAACAATCAATAACAATAAACACTTATCAAACAATGAAAACTTACAAATCTCTTCTCCTTGCAGCTGTGGCTGCTGTAGCGCTGTTCAGCGCTTGCTCAGAGAGTGAAGTTCTCGTGGACAACGGTGCTGCCAACTCCCCCAAGGGAGCCATCGCCTTCGGCATCGCCATGCCCGAGAGCGCTACCCGTGCCTCGTATGGCGTCGGAGCTACGTTCCAGGCTGGTGACCAGATGGCCGTCTTCGGCTTCCAGGACACCGACAACCTGCTCTTCAACAACCAGCTCGTCACCAGCAACGGTGGCAACGCTGTGTGGACCTACAGCCCAGTGAAGTACTGGCAGAATGGCTCCAGCTACGAGTTCTATGCCTTCTTCCCCTACGGCGTCACCCACACGTTCGGCACGCAGGCTGCTCCTTACTTCAGCGTCCCCGGCTTCACCGTGGCCGATGCCAAGGACAGCCAGATCGACCTGATGATTGCCCAGAAGAACCAGGCACGTCCGTTCAACACGGTTGACCTTGTGTTCAACCACATCCTGTCGAACGTCAACTTCTACTTCACCGTCTCCAGCGCCTTCGACATGACGGGCATCAGCAGCGTGACGGTGAACAGCTTCGACGTCACGGGCCTCTACAACACGGGCGACTATGCGCAGACGGGCTTCACGGGCAACGTGGCCACCGGCGCATGGAGCAACCAGAGCGGCACCTACGACTTCCCCGAGGTGACCACCGGCTCCATCACGGGCAGTAGCAGCCGCGCCACGCTCTCCGACGACCTGCTGCTCCTGCCGCAGACCATCTCTGACGATGCCCGCATCGCCATCAAGTACACGCTCAACTATGCCGACGGCTCGGCCAGCACCTTCGAGAAAGCTGTCCGCCTGGCTACCATCGTCGGCAACTCGACCAAGAGCGGCCAGCAGGTGCTGAGCGTCTGGAACCCCAACGTCCGCTACAACTACTTCATGGCCGTCAACCCCAGCCTCAGCAACATCGTCTATGACGGCATCGACTGGAACGGTACGAACAACGAAGATAAGGTTAGCGACGGCGACCTCGTGGTCGATAACGACGACTACTGGGTTGATGCCGACGACGACGGTGCCGGCGACTATCCCGTTGTATGGGAGGATGTTGATGTCGACGGCTGGCTGGAAGGCGGCGTGGACCGCGACGGTGACGGACACATCGACGACGTCGATCAGGACGGCGACACCGTGACCCCCGGCAAGGCCGACGGCACGAAGGAGACCGAGCCCTCTGACGGCACCCAGACCCCCGGCAACGAAGGTAAGGATGTCATCCTCGTGGACAAGGACGGCGACGGCATTCCCGAGACGCAGCTCGTGAAGCCCGGCAGCAGCAACGCTGACGACGTGGTCGATAACGGCTACCTGGTTGACTACAACGGTACGCTCACCGGCGAGCAGACCCCGACCCACAAGATGGGCAAGCTGGCTGCCGACGACCCGCAGAACCCCTACAACGTCAACGACCCGACGAACGCCTATTACCAGGCTGACAACAAGGACGAGTTCTTCTATATCGACATTGACGGCAACGGCGCCTTCGACCTGCTGACCGACTATCCCGTTGTCTGGAAGAACATTGACGACGACGACAAGCTGGAAGGCATCGCCGACTGGAACCGCAACGGCGTCGCCGATGACAACTGGGACGGTGAGAACACAGGTTACTATGTGGATGCCGACGCCACCCACAACCCCGGCGGCCTCGATGTCATCCTGGCTGACCGCGACAAAGACGGCGTGGCTGAGACCCAGATCGAGCGCGACCCGCTCAGCTCGAACCCCGACGACAACACCGAGAACCCCGTCATCGAATTTACCGCTACCGTCGAAGACTGGGACGACGAGTTCGATGCTGACGTTGTTGTGAAAGACTAACGGACACGATTTATCGACTACGAATTTCACGAATTACACGAATTCTTGTTACATAAAACGATGAAGAAATCGAATATCGCATTGATTCTTGTTGCAGCTGCCGTCGCTATGGCGAGCTGCTCGAAGGATGAAGTCCTGGTGGACAACCAGCGCCAGAATGCCTACCGCATTCAGTTCGGCGAGGCATTCCCCGACAACGCCACGCGTGCTTCGAAACGTCCGAGCACCGGTGGCACGGGCTTCGAGGTGGGTGAGTCCATGGGCATCTACGGCTATCAGTTCAGCCCCGACAGCTCGCTGCCTGCCGACGAGATTTTCAACAACACCGTCGTCACCAAGCAGACCAACGGCGAGTGGACCTACACCGACGTGAAGTACTGGAACCCCGGCTCCATGTACGAGTTCTACGGCATCTACCCGCAGAGCACGGCCCACACCTTCGATGCCGACACCAAGCGTTTCACGGTGACCGACTTCACCGTTGCCGACGCCAAGGACGACCAGGTGGACGTGATGATTGCGAAGAAGAACGAGACGGCTCCCGTCAACACGGTGGACATGATTTTCAACCACCTGCTGTCGAACGTCAACTTCTACTTCAAGGTGCAGAATAAGTTCAACAACAGCGGTGTGGCCACCTACGAGGTCGTCAATTTCGACGTCACCGGCCTGAAGAGCAAGGGCACCTACACGCAGACGGGCATCGACAATCAGAACTCGACCGTCGGCGCATGGGCTGTCGATAACGCTTCTGTCTATACCTTCCCGACGAAGACCGATGGCGCTATTGCCAAGGGCCAGACGCTGTCGCTGGGCGACGACCTGCTGATGATGCCGCAGGCTATTGCCGACGACGCCACCGTCACCCTCACCTACCGTCTGGTCTATAAGGACGGCACCTCGTCGACCTTCGGCCCCCACACGTTCTCGCTGAACAAGGTGCGCGGCTTGAGCCGTCTGCAGAACGACTCCGTCGATATCTTCGGCTGGGAGCCCAACTACCGCTACAACTACTACCTTGCCGTCAACCCCAGCATCCGTACAAACCCCACGGCTGACTACGATGGTGCTGTCGATGGCTACAAGAACCCGACCGGCAACGTCAAGACGCTCGACGCCGACGACCCCGCCAACCCCTTCAACGACCCCTCGTCTCCTTATTATAAACACGGCAACTCGGAGGTGTTCTGGTATATCGATGTGGACAACGAGGACGGCGACTTCAACCCCAACGTTGACTTTGCCATCCTGTGGCAGGACATCGACGGTGTTATCTCGACCGATGAGTTCGGCCGCTACACCACGCTGGAAGGTATTGCCGACCGCAACCGCAACGGCGTGATCGACGACGGCGATAAGTTCGACGACGACACGGTGAACTACGACGGTGTGGCCGACGATGCCACCCTCAACCCCTGGCACGTCGATGTCATCATGGAGGACCGCGACGGCGACGGCGTGGCTGAGACCCCGCTGCAGCGCGACGGCAACCGTCTCCCGCCCGACATCCCCGGCAACGCCGACGTTGATGGTTCGATTGATGGCGATGGCAACCTCACCAACATCATCGACACGCTCGATCCCGACGATCCCGACAATCCTACCCCCGGTGAGGACTTCTGGTATGTCGATACCGACGGCGATGGCGAGTATGACCCCGACACCGATGTGCCCATCATCTGGAAGGACATCGATGGCGACGGTAAGGAAGAAGGCTTCCCCGACTGGAACGGCGACGGTAAGGTTGGTCCTGAGGATAACCTCGACGGTGACCACACGGACTACAACGGCGATCCCGACGATCCCGACCGCAACCCCGACGGCGTGGATGTCATCCTCTATGACGATCCCGACAACCCCGGCACGCTCATCGAACTGGAGCGCGACCCGAAGATTCCCAACAACGCCGATGCCGACTGGAACGGTTCTATCGACGGCGATAACAACGGCTCGGGCACCATCGTCTATACCGATGTCAACGACCCCGACACCTATATGATTGACACCGACGGCGACGGCATTGGCGATATTCCCATCGTGTGGGAAGACATCGACGGTGACGGCAAGCTCGAAGGCGGTGTTGACCGCGACGGCGACGGACACATCGACGACGTCGATCAGGACGGCACGAACATCACCACCACTCCTCATGACGACGATGATGACAAGCTCCACAAGGATCCCTCCGACCTCACCACTACGGGCGAGAATGCCGGCAAGGATGTCATCATGATTCACACCGACACCAACGGCGACGGCGTGATCGATGACAACGACGAGTGGAAGCAGCTTGAATGGCCCGAAGGCCCGCAGCCTCCTGTCCGCTGGGGCAACGCTGATGCCGATGGTGCTACCAATGGCTACCAGAACCCGAAAGACTACTACCGTATCGCTGACGATGGCACGGAATACATCGACGTGAACAACGACGGCGTCTATGACCCGACGGTTGACTATCCCATCGTCTATAAGGACCTCGACGGCACCGTCTTCACGGATGCTGATGGCAACAAGTTCACTACGCTTGAAGGTATCGTTGACCTCAACCGCAACGGCATTGCCGATGCTGGCGACCGCGTCGATAACGATGGCAAGGACTACCTGGGCCGCGACGATGATCCCACGCTGAACCCCGACCACCTCGACGGCATCATGCTCGACAACGATGGTGACCACGTGGCTGAGACCCCGCTGGTGAAGAAGGTTCCGCAGCCTCTTGAGGATGACACCATCATCCGCTTTACGGCTGATGTTGATGAGTGGGCCGACGACCAGACCTCGGAAACCATCATCCGTAACTAACAACCGATTATATCAGGTTAGCAGGGGCTGATTACCCCTGCTAACCACCACTAATAAAGAATGATGCGCTTATGAAGAAGTTAACCTTTTGTTCACCCTTTCCCATCATCCTGCTGCTTGTGCTGCTGGTCTTTGTCTCCTGCCGCAAGCCCGGTACGGACGAACCCGCGGAAGACGTGGCCATCGGCATGATGTCCTCGTCGGTAGCTGGTCGCACTTCTTCTACGCGCGCGATAATAAATAATTTGGAGGCGTTCAAGACGCAAGGCAATTTCGGCGTCTTCGGTTGGAAGGAAGCCGCGAGCCCTTATTCGCTGTTGGTTTTCGACAATGTGAAGGTGGAGTGGAAAGATACCGACTCTGACGGAACAGCCGATGCATGGCAGTACGACCCTCTTCGTTATTGGGACAAGGCTGCCTACCGTTATTACTACGGAGCCTATGCTCCTTACACGACGAAGGAGGAAACATCGTCGGCCGATCCTGCAGATACGGATATCCATTACGCCTATAGCGAAACATCCGGCACACCCGCTACCCGCAGTTTCACGCTTTCCCGCATTCCCCAGTGGCAGCTGGCCGATCATTGCGATGCCACCAAACTGGCCACGGTGGAAACGGCTGTAAACGACCCCTCGTTTGATCCGTCAACCCATTCGCCCTATGCTTGTGCGGAGACGAATACGAGCGTTGTGGATGTGACGACGGCCTATAGCCATAACACCCCCACATTCTACACCACCCAGCAGAACGCGATGAACTATTTTGTTCAGCTTGACTTTAGGCATATCCTGGCTCAGATGGAGTTCAGGGTGAAGTTCAAGTCTGGCCCGAACAATGTTAAGTACTACATCACAGGCTTAGAGTTGAAGTCAGGCGCAGCTTCATCCGAGATTCCTCTGGTGGGTGAAAAATTCGCGCATACCTACACGTTTGAACAGGACGGCGTGACCGACGATTCGTTTGTGCCTGCTGCCTCCAATACGTTGGTGACGGGAACCACGACCTCTCTCTATCCGACGGGAGAAACCCCTGGCGTGAAGGTCATCCGGAACAAAGATATTGAACACCTCATCTGCTGTTATCTGGTGGCGCCGTTCACGGTGGCAAGTGGGAGCTCTATTGATTTGGTTGTCCACTATACGGCGCAGGCTGTTGGCTTGACCGAGCCCGAAGCTGTCACCACAGAGCCCTTCTCTCTGAAGCTGGATGCAAGCACTCTGCTGACGGCCATAGAAGCAGGAAAGAAATACACGACGACCATTGTGTTTGACAAGGGACAGCTGATTGACTTGCTTGACGTGGCGATTTCGAACTGGGCAGATGTTGCGAATAATGACCATGATGTGTATAACTGGTAAAAATGTCAGACGTATGAAAAGAAAGGGAATCGCTTTCGATAAGATAATCGTTCTTGTGGCCATGTTGATGGCTTTTGCTGCTTGTACCCAGGATGAGCTGTCTGTGAGGCGTGTTCCCCTGACACTGATGCCCTATACCCCTTCACCCGTGACGGTGGAGACACGTGCCCTGCCCGATGGATATGTTCCCTTTACGCAACTCCATCCCCAGCCCCAGGCACCTCAGGGGCAGATTGGCGTCTATCTGGTGGACGTTACGAACGGGGCAAACAAAAAAGAACCGTTAGGAACGTTCACGTATATTGAGCAGTCCGGAGGAAAGACCGGGTGGGTCTCCACGTTAGGCGTCGTTCCTGGCAAATCATATAAAGTGTTCGGCTTTCATCCGGCCAAAGGTGAAGTTGACAACAGCAACCTGGACTATACCAACCCCAGCGCGCCGGTAGTCAAGCTCCCAACGCTGAAGGCTGTCAGCGAGCTGGACGTCTGTGTGGCTGTGGGTATAGCGAAGGGAACAGTGACGACGGCCGGCGATCCCCCCACCATTACACCCATTGAGGATAGCAACATCACGCTGGGTAAGTTTGATTATGCCGCCACCGA
This sequence comes from Bacteroidaceae bacterium, assembly GCA_024697785.1. Classification (GTDB taxonomy): domain Bacteria; phylum Bacteroidota; class Bacteroidia; order Bacteroidales; family Bacteroidaceae; genus UBA1189. The sequence continues at coordinate 33,174 of JAILEU010000024.1, forward strand.
AAATGACAATTACATCTATATGCTGGTCGACCACCTCTTCTCGTGCGTCGAATTCAGTTTTAAGATAGATGCCAAGTATCAAGAGTTGCGCGACATTGTCCTCCGCAAGGTCGAAGTGGAGTCGAACGCCGCAGGGCAGGTGGATATTACCGTTACCCTCAATCCGAATGAATTGCGAGATAACCCCATCTCAAACGTGGTCTATACTTATTCAGGGACGTCGTCCTTCGCTACTGTCTATGACAAGAGTGGTGCAACCGACACGGGCGATATGCTATCGACCACAACGGCTCTGCCCGTTCCCGGCTACTTCTTACCCCCCTCGGCGTATAGTGGTAGCTCCACGGGAAACTCCTTCACCATGAAGGCAACATACGATGTGCTGGATAAGACGGGTGTCATCGTACGCGAAGGAGCTGAAGCCACCAATACCTTCTCCATCGCAGGTATGCAACGGGGGCAAAAGCATGTCATCAACATTTTGGTGAAACCTACGTATCTCTACCAGCTTTCGGATAACGACTTGAATAATCCAGAGCTTGTGTTCAATTAAGAAACAGAAAATCACACGCTATATGAACCGTTCATCTATATCTCCCCACCGCGTGACCGCAGGCATCCTCCTGCTGTCACTCGCGTCTTTCTTTTCCGTCACTCCCGTCAGTGCTCAAGCCACGACGCCGACGGTGACCATCACCATCGCCGGCGATGTCTATGGCGGCGGCAAGCAAGGTGCTGTCGGCACAGGCAACCTGGCCACAGGCATTACCAATGATACGGACGCCGAGAACGTAACGTTTGCAACGGGAAAGGACGCCTCAGCTGCGACGACCGTTGTAACTCTCAACGGAGGCACGGTCCGCACGGTGTTCGGTGGTGGCGAGAACGGTCGCACCTACGGCAGCACCAGCGTGACGGTGAAGGAGGTCAATAGCGCCCTCCCCACAACCATTGGCGGCACGGTGAACGGCAAAGACTGGACGGAAACCATCCACGGCGGTCTGTTCGGTGCCGGCGACGGCCAGTCGGCATTGGTTTTTGGTAACAGTTCGGTCACCGTTCAGGGTGGCACGGTCTATCAGAACGTCTATGGCGGCGGCAACCAGGCCAACCTGATGGGAAAGACCACGGTGACCCTGCAGGGCGGTAACCTGCTGAAGAGCGTGTTCGGCGGTGCCCGCATGGCCAGCATCTTTGGCTACAGCCACGTTAACGTTGATGGCACGAATGCCGCCAACGACCTCGTTGTCAATGCCGTCTATGGCGGTAACGATATTTCGGGTAAGATCGAGAGAAGCACGAACGCCAACTGGACGTGGGTTACAAGCCTTACCAAGCCCTCAACCCTGACCAAGGCAGGGACGATTGGTATCGGAAACGATTATAATGCCTTTGTGCAGACGACTCCCTCAGGAACGAACACCAATAAAGTCTATATCGGTCAGCTCTTTGGCGGAGGCAACGGCGACTATGCATACACCGATAATGGCACCAAGCTGACGCTCAACACCGGCTTGGTCGATGACACCTCCACCGCAGACGTGGACGAATCGAAGAAGACCTTCTCCGGTCTTGAACTGCCCGAAGTGGCCAAGGCCTACCTTGAGCTGACCGGCGGCACCTATGGCTACGTCTATGGAGGCGGCAATGCTGCCACGGTTACCGGTGCCACCGACATCTGCATCGACAACGCCGATGACATCACTTCGGCAGGCATGGCGTCGGGCGCTGTCGTCGATGATACCCGTCTTCACGACATGGGCATCAACCTGACCACCTTCACGAATCTCTATCAGTTCATCCGCGTCTTCGGCGGTAACAACAAGGCCACCATGGATATCCGTCCCACGTGGCACTTGACGAAGGGCTCTATCAACGACCTCTTCAGCGGTGGCAACCAGGGCGACATGACCAACGCGCAAGGCATCCTGCTGTCGGTGACGGGCGCCGACATGACCATCAACAACATCTACGGCGGCTGCCGTATGGCCGACGTCGATCCCGAAGGTAAGAAGGGTGCTGGGCTTAACATTCTCTCTGAGACGAAAACAGTCGGGGCAACGGATTATCAGTTCCAGGCCGGCTATTCGGCCAAGGTGCTGGTCACCAATGGTAAGATTAATAACGTCTATGGTGGCAACGATGTGTCGGGCAATGTCTATGGCGGCACGCAGCTTGAGATACACCACAGCATCATCAAGGACGTCTATGGCGGTGGCAACGGCTCGTATGCCTACACCGACAAGACCACCCTCATGAACGACGAGATGTATGGCGACTTCTACTACGCGGTGCCCTCAGGTGCTACGTCGCTGCAGTCGGCTCAGGCCCTCAATAAGTTCCGTCCGAACGTCGAGAAGACGTGGGTGCATGTGGCTGGAGCGAGCGCGAGCGACCCCACCTACATCTGTGGTGCACTCTACTGCGGCGGCAACAGCGCCACCCTCCGCAAGATCGGTGCAGACGCACTGGCTGAGAACGACGGCACCACCGCCCACTTGCAGTTCGGCTCGCACGTCATTGCCAAAAGCATGTTCCTCGGTAGCAATGGCGAGAACATGGTGCGCGGCAAGGTGCTTGAGTTCACACAGAACAGCAGCGGCGTATGGTCAAGCACAGAAAAAATCATTTTGGCCAAATACGCCGACAGCAACTTCAGCTCGATGACGCTCACCGACAGCCCGACGTTCGAAGAGTACATGCGCGGCGTTGAGGTGGCCATCAAGCCCACGGTGAGCTTTGACACGGGTTACACAAGCTATAGCACAAAGGTTGGTTCGCTCTATTGTGGCGGTAACGTGGGTAGCATGTCTGCCAGCGGATATTTCGACGTGGCGTTCCTTCAGCAGCTCGTCATCTTTGAAAAACTTGTCGGCGGCTGCAACAACGCCAATGTGGCCAAGTCAACCTACAATGCCTTCCATGAAGGAGGCCTTATTACCCGAAACGATCCTGTCAAGGTTGAGCTCAACGTTGAGGGACTCAAGCTTGAGCCTCGCAAACTGACCTACGACGCAACCAACAATACCTATTCTTATAGTGAATGGAATACCGACACCGATGGCAAACTCCTCTATGGTAATATCTATGGTGGATGCTATGCCAGCGGATACATCAATGGTGGCGTAAGGATTAACTTGAAGTCGAATGCCATATCCGACGCCGTGACTGCGGCCGCCGACGGTACGACTCTTCCGACGCTTGACACCCATCGCGACGACGTATTCTGCACGGCGCTCAGCGTGTTCGGTGCCGGTTACGGCGAAGACGCTGAAATCTGGGGTAACACCGAGATTAATGTCTCTGACGACGCAGCCAAAATCCTCAAGGTCTTCGGCGGCGGCGAGATGGGCGTGGTGGGTAATCTGACCCGCGGCACGGACGGTGTTCGCACAGGCGCAATTGATGCACCACCCTACAACACAACCATCAACCTTACCGCCGGTAATGTCGGTAAGATCTACGGCGGCGGATTCGAAGGACCCGTCACGGGACATACCACCGTCAACCTCGTCGGCGGAACAGCCTACGATGTGATAGGCGGAGCATGCAATGCCGACATCGGAGTGTATGCTGAGACGTACGTGGGTAAAGCCGGCGCATCAACCGTTCCCACCGTTACCAACAACGTCTATGGTGCTAACGACTTCGGCGGCACCATCAAGGGCAGCAAAAGCTTCTCCGATCGCGTAAGCACCACTGCTGCGGGCATGGTCTATAACAACACCCTGCTCACGGCCGCTGCGTATGTGGAATACACCAAAGGTAAGGCCAACTACATCTTTGGTGGAGCTAAGGCCGCCTACGACTATACGAACACGACATACCCCGATTATATCAATCCTGACGGAACGGTGAAGGACGGCTTCGTGAAGCCTGCCATCGGCAACGCCTTCGTCAACTTCCGTCCTGAACATGCCACAGCCAACAGCATTGCGCGTGTCTATGGCGCCGGACAGGGATATTTCAACGAGCGCGACAAAGACCTTCTGCAAGACAACAGCTACGTGCTCATCGACATCCCTGCTGACGTAGAGCAGTTCGCTTCGCTCGAAGTGTTCGGCGCAGGCGACTATAGCGGTGTGGGCATGAACCTCCCAGCAGCTACAGTGAGAACAAACGAAGCCGCTTCGATTACCGACGTCACGGCTGCGGCTGTCATCGACCTCGTTGGCGGAAACATCAATTCCGTCTATGGCGGCAGCTTCAAGCAGGGCTTCACCCGCCGCACCATTGTCAACGTGCCCGTTGGCTCAACCATCGACATGAACTACCTCTACGGCGGTGCCTATGGCGTAGCCTCCGCCGACGGCCATACACTGGGTAACCTCTTCCCCTGCGACGTCTATGAGTCGAATGTCAACTACAAGAGCGGCACGGCCCGCTGCCGCGCCATCTATGGTGGCAACAACAGCTATCGCCGCACGCTCTATACGCACGTCAACATCCATACTCCCGTACGCTACGTCCACAAAACTTATGGCTCGACTCACGCTAACGTATTCGGTGCCGGCTATGGCGAGAACACCTGGGCACAGTACACCGAAGTCAACCTTCTTGACAGCGCCAAGGTGTATGAACCCTACGGCGGCGGCGAGGCAGGTAATGTATATAATAAAGAGACGATAACAGCGCTTGTTGAGGGTAATTCCACATTAGGTTTAACCGCCAATGGATGGAGCCTCGCCATACCAGGCGACTACCTAACTACCGATGCCTCTTACGACCATGGTGGTCTTACCAACGCGTTGGCACATACCTCTCAGCTCTACCTCGACTATGTGACAATTCCTCAGACTAACGTAGGAGAAAACTTAGCCACGAAGTATGAAATCAACGTAGCCCCGAAATATAACACGAACGTCCATATCCACAGGGGGGCTACCGTTGTCAACTATGCCTACGGTGCCGGACTGGGTAGCCACATCTATCAATATCAGTTCGACGGCAATACGACTGCAGGTAACACTCCGCCCCAGCCTTCCGATTACCAGATTGGCGCTACTACAGCGAACGACTTGGATGAAGAGGCTCGTGCCAAGTATGATGCTGCTCTGGCGGTTTTCAACAACTACGGCAATTACCAAAAATACGACATTGTTGGCAAGTATGAATATAACCTCTTCAACGATGTACAGAAAACACACTGGACTCTGATCGGTCATCGCACCACGGCTGTGTTAAGCGGTACCTCCTACATTGACCTCTTGGGCGGTACCGTCACCAAAGACTTGTATGCTGCCGGCACCACGGGTTCTGTGCAGGATACGCTGATGCTGAAGTCTTTCACGGCCTCCTCAACGGCCTACATCAAAGGCGGCTTGGCCCGTAACGTCTATGGAGGCGGATGGGAAGGTCCTGTGGGCAAGCACAACGAGGCTGACGGACACACAAAACTCACTAACGACGTGCTGGGTGAGACCAACGTCATCGTCGGTCGTCCCGAAGAGGAGATTGCTGTCGAATTCACTGCGGCAGGTGCTGGCATTGATGAGGACGAGTACTTCTACTTCAACGGCGTGCCTTCCATTAGCCGTAATGTCTATGCCGGCGGTGAAGGTGGTGTGGTGCGCGGCACGGCCAAGCTGGATATCTTCAACGGCGTTGTCGGTTACAAAAACAAACATCGGGATGATATCACGGAATCAGAGAACAACTACTACAGGCTGAGCGTTGTTGACGGTCATGTGAAGTACATTCCGCTGAAACGTGGTGATGACTTAAGCGCCGAGGAATACTACTTTGTGGAAGAGATTGACCAGGATAAAGTCGGCGACAACATCATGTTTGAGGCCGGTAACGCCTTTGGTGGCGGCTATGCAGCCAACAGTGATGTCGATATTGCCAACCTCACCCTCTGGAACGGTATTGTCCGCAACAGCCTGTATGGCGGCGGCGAGATTGCTACCATCGGACGTGGCACGCAAACCAAGAACACCACCACTGGCCTCTACGAGCAGACCATCTATAAGCCCGGCCAGACCCACGTCACCATGTGGGGCGGCCACGTGTTGCGCGACGTCTTCGGCGGCGGACGAGGCTTCAACAACTGGAAGACCGAGAACAAGGATGAAGGCAACACCAACGGTTTCATTTTCGGCACGACCGACGTAAACATACACTACGGCACCATCGGTACTATTGATGGTGTAGCGAAAGGCTACGGCAACGTCTTCGGCGGCGGTAACATCGGATTTGTCTATAGCCAATACGGCAAAGAAGCCGACGGATGGTATTACAAAGACTACAGCATCAATAAACTTTCCGAGGATACTCGTGTGGAGGTAAAGGCTTACGGGAGGGCTTTGGAGAATGTCACCATCGGTAGCACAACATACAAGAAGGGCGATTATATCCCCAACACCGCTCTCGACCAGTTGACGAATAATGATTCGGACAAACCGAAGTGGGCAAAGGTCGACCAGTCGGGCATCACCATCTACAATGCTGTCTTTGCCGGTGGTAATGTGTCGGCTGGTAGCGATAAGATCATGGCCTTCTC
>JAILEU010000176.1 GCA_024697785.1 Bacteroidaceae bacterium
ATAAATAAAACGGAGAATATTCGACGTAATCTTCTTGGAGATTTTGGAGAACCGCTTTATGATTTTGACGATTATATGTTTGTGCTTGATACAGGACTTAGTACCGACTATTTCAAGGCTCTGCCCAAAAACGACTTTGGACAAGTGGTAGCTGGAATTGCTATTAATTTTCCAAACAAATAGAATAACATATCGTTATGGAAACTGGATTTTTCCGAGAGCCAGACACCCGACAAGAATGTCACAAGCATCTTCTTTATGTAATCACGTGGATTCACAGAATCTGTCAAGACCTGCACTATATCTGCTACAGAGAAATAGTACTTCTCCTGTCCTGCATCCCATACGATGCGGACTTTTTTACCCTCAAAGAGTTGTATGGCGAAATTATCGTTCATTATGCAACATCAGATGAATTTATTGGTATTAAGTTACACGCTTCAAAGAAGCCCCCTATGGGCGTTTGTACTTTTTGCTGGCATCGTCGATGACGAGCACCCAGTCAAGTTCCTCGCCGGGATTGGGGGAAATGAAGCTGACGCGTTCGGCACGCTCCACGGGACCGATTTTCTTTGACTTGCCGTTGCGGGGGTTGTACCACCAGCCTGTGAGCTTGTCGGCGCGGATGACGGTGGTGTTGACTTCGAACGGGCGTCCCACAGGGGCATAGACCATCAGATAGGTGCCGTCGGTGTCCATGGTTGCCGCAAAGCGGTAGATGCCTTCGCCCGGCCAGGCGGAGGGGATGCTGCTCGGGGCAAGGACTTGCTCGGTGGCGGGAATACGGGTGAGGTAGGGACGGCTGAGCATGAGCCGCCGGGCCCACTGCATCTGGGCTGCGGCGGGCTGGCGGATGGCTTCGTACCAGGGCATCAGGGGGTTGTTGACGGGATAGGGGCTGCGGGCGGGGTCGTACATCTGCCATACGGAATGATGGCCGTAGGTGTGTCCGCAGGCGCCGCCACCGAAGAGGTCCCAGTAGAGTGCCCTGCGGCAGTCGGCGGCTACGGAATGTCCGCGTCGCGCGGCATCGAAGGCCACGGGGTGGTCTTCGTAGATGGGCTCGCCGTCGAGGACGGGCTTGACGGGGTCGGAGCGGTTCCAGTCGTCGCGCGTCAGCTTATAGGCCTCGGCCCAGTGGTTGTGGCCGTTCTGCCGCATGTTGAAGTCGAGCCACTCCTCGCCGTGAAAGAACTGTGCGCTGCCGCTGAAGCCCGTCGGATGATAGGTGATGAGGTGGGTGTGCTGGTCGCCTTCGATGAGTCCGAGGGCCATCTGGCGGATGACCTCGCGATGGGTGTCGTTGTCGGGGTTGCGGTCGCCGCCCAGTACCCATATCACCTTGGCATCGCGGTACCGGCCGGCCAGCCAGCGGCCGTAGGTGCGGGCGTTGCGGGCGTTGAACACGGGGTTGTCGCCGTCGTGCCAGTAGCGGCCCCAGGTGGGGAGGATGGCCATGTAGAGCCCGTCGTCGTTCGCCTTGCGGACGATGTAGTCCACGTGGTCCCAGTAGTCGTTGGCGGCTCCCTCGACGACGACCGGACGCGTGGGGTCCTCGTCCACAAAGGGCAGATGGCCATAGGCATTGGGCGTGCTGATGCCGTCGAGCTCGGCGATGGCCACAGCCTGTATGGCCGTGAAGCCTTTGCGGGCACGGTCGTCGAGGTACAGGTCGGCCTCTTCGCGGGTGAGCCGGTGGAAGAGCTCCCAGGCGGTGTCGGCCAGATAGAAGAAGGGCCGGCCCTGCTCGTCAACCAGATAGCGCCGGTTGGACGACACGCTGAGGCGCTCGGGCATCGTTGCGCGGTTCGCCGCCGCGACATTCCATCGGGGCGTGGGCCGGGCAGAGGCAAGCGCGGCTGAGCAGACGAGAACCGACAGCAATGACAGCAGATGAGGCATAGAATATTTACTATTTGATTATTTACAATTTACTATTTAGAACTAAAACTTTGAACTAAAACTAAAACTTTTGAAACTTGAAACCTGAAACTTGAAACCTGAAACTAAAACTTTTGAAATCTGTTATATTAAGTCGCCTACGGCGAGAAATCCTTCAAATCTGTACAAATCATACAAATATATATGGATAGATTTTGATTAGATTTGTGAGATTTCTGTCACGAAGTGACACTCTATCTTACGATGTACTTGTGGCCGCGGGTGATGAGGATGCCGGCGGGGGCGTCGGGGGTGGTGGTGAGGCGCTGGCCGGCGGGGGTGTAGGCGGGCGCAGCGCCGTCAGGGAAAGGGAGGGCGTCGGCGGTGGGGGAGGCGACGGCGTCGGGGGTGAGGACACGCTGCTGCCAAACGGCGAGCATGGCATACTCGGCCGCAAAGGCCAGCTGATGGAAGCCCTTGGTGACGGGGCTGTCGCCCCAGCCGCCCAGCAGGTCGATGGGCAGGAAGCCGTCGGAGGTGAGGAAGTGGCCCCAGGCGTAGTCGAGGTTCTCCTGATAGGAGTTGAGAATCTTGGCGGCGCCGTCGGGGTCGTAGGTCCAGGCATCGACGCAGGCGCGCATCAGCACGTCGTTGAACCAGCAGTTGAAGCCGCTGGTGGCCGTGGCGTCGGTGGGCCACTGGCGGTAGCGGACATCGTCGATGCGCTTCCAGCGCCCGAACTGGTTGTAGGACGAGGTGCAGAGCTTGCGGAGGTCGGTGAGGTAGTCGGCCTCGGCGGTGACGCGGTAGAGCTCGGCGGTGCCGGCGAGCATGGTGCCGGTGTTGTAGGTGAAGGCGGTGCCGCCCGGACCTCCGGTATCGACGTGGGTGCGGTAGCGGAGGCCGTCGGGGGCGGTGACGTACTGGATGGTGTTGTCGGCACCCAGCATGTCGTAATAGACGCCGGTGGAGCGGTTGAGGAGCTTCGTCTTCTGCCAGGCATAGACCTTGCGGGCGAACTCCAGATAGACCTCCGAGCGCAGACGCTGGGTGGTGAGGCGGTTGCCGTCGGCGTCGATGTAGTTATAGGCATAGTCGGCGGCCTCGTCGGGGGTGGCGAAGATGTCGTGGAGCCATACGAGGGGCTGGATGAGGGGGCCGTTGGAGCACGAGTGCTTGCTGTTGTAGCCCGGTCCCCAGCTGATGCCGCCATACTCGTTGCCGCTGGGGTCGAGGCAGCAGTCCCAGCCGTCGATGCAGTAGTCGGCGAGCATGGCCGCCTCGCGGAGGTAGTCGTCGTCGGCGGTGAGGCGGTAGGCGCGGGTGAGCTCGCGGCAGATCCACATCTGGTCGTCATAGACATTCTCGATGCCGGTGACGGTGGCGCCGCCCTTGCGCCCGGCACGGTGGACGCCGTAGATGCTCCATGCGCCGCGGTGGGCGTATGAGAAGAGGCGGTAGGAGCCACGGTAGTAGCCGAGGTTGTCGAAGAGGCTGCGCAGCAGGGTGACGTAGCGGTCGTGGTGCTGGTCGTAGAGGCCGGGGGCGTCGGCACGCAGGGCGTCGAGAGCCTCAAGGACCGAGCAGGTGGCCTCGAGGGCAGCGGTGTAGGGCCAGACGTCGGCCGTGCCGCTGCCCCGATGGGTGGAGGTGTCGAAGGTGTCGTACATCTTCATGGCCGGCGTGCTGAAGCTCTTGACGATGGTGGAGTCGAGCAGCGACATGGCACGCTCGAGGTTCACGACGGGCGTCTGGGCAGAGACGGACAACGAAAAAGGAAGAAGAAATAGAAGAAAGAACGGTGATAATCTGCTCATAAATCTTACACGTAATAGACTCCAAAAGAATTTTTATAACTACGAATTAAACGAATTTTACGAATTATTCCTTGCGGCGATGACTGCGTACGCCGAGGTGGGGTTTTTAACACGAATTTCCATAAATTAACCATAAATTTTCATAAATAATTCGTGGATAATTTGTGGGTTATTTGTGATAATTCATGTAGCGCCGCAGGCAAAAAAATAGTGCAATTAGTGTAATTCGTAGTTATAAATTAGATTTATTTCTCGTTCGAGAAGGAATAGGGCGCGGCGTCGGCAGCGGTGGCGCGGGTGGTGTTGGGACGGTCGGCCATGTGGCAGACGATGGTGCCGCCCTGCAGCAGGTCGCTGTGGGTGAAGTAGTTCTTCTCGTAGGCCGTGCCGTTGAAGGTCATGGCATCGATGTAGCGGCGCGAGGCGCTGTTACCTTCGGCGGTGATGGTGAGGCGCTTGCCGGTGGGGAGGCGCAGCGTCATCTTGTCGAAGTAGGGCGTGCCGATGGCGTACTGGTTGCTGCCTGGGCAGACGGGGTAGAAGCCCATGGCCGAGAAGACGTACCAGGCGGATGTCTGGCCGTTGTCCTCGTCGCCGCAGTAGCCGTCGGGGGCAGCGGTGTAGAGGCGGTCCATGACCTCACGAATCCAGTACTGCGCCTTCCAGGGCTGGCTGGACCAGTCGTAGAGGTAGATCATGTGCTGGATGGGCTGGTTGCCGTGGGCGTAGTTGCCCATGTTCATGATCTGCATCTCGCGGATCTCGTGGATGACGCCGCCATAGTAGCTCTCGTCGAAGATGGGGGGTACGCTGAAGACGCTGTCGAGCATGTGGTTGAAGGCGTCGTTGCCGCCCATGAGGTTGATGAGTCCCTGCGGGTCGTGGAAGACGCTCCACGTGTAGTGCCAGGCGTTGCCCTCGGTGAAGGCGTTACCCCACTGGAGGGGGCTGAAGGGCTCCATCCACGAGCCGTCTTTCTTGCGGCCGCGCATGAGGTTGTGGCTGGGGTCGAAGAGGTTGCGGTAGTTGAGGGCATGGTCGCGGTAGGGCTTGAGCTCCTTGGCTTTCTTGCCGAGGGCGAGGCCGAGCTGGTAGATGCACCAGTCGTCGTAGGCATACTCGAGGGTGCGGGCAGCGCTCTCGCGGATGTCGTCGCAGGGCACGTAGCCCAGTTTGTTGTAGTCCTCCCACCCCAGTCGGCCCGTGCTGCTGACCTGAGGATGGACGGCGTTGGCGCCATGCTTGACGGCCTCCCAGAGGGCGTCGATGTCGTAGTTACGCAGGCCCTTCAGGTAGGCGTCGGCAACGATGGAGGCGGAGTTGTTGCCCACCATGCAGCCGCGGTGGCCCGGGCTGGCCCACTCGGGCAGGAAGCCGCTCTCGAGCCACGTGTTGACGAGGCCTGCCTGCATCTTCTCGTTCATCTCGGGGTAGAGGAGGTTGAGGAGGGGGAAGAGGCAGCGGAAGGTGTCCCAGAAGCCGCTGTCGGTGAAGAGGTAGCCGGGCTTGACGCCGCCCTCGCCGTAGGGGCTGTAGTGGACGATGTCGCCGTCGGACGTCACCTCGAAGAACGAGCGGGGGAAGAGGACGGAGCGGTAGAGGCACGAGTAGAACGTGCGGAGGTGGTCGATGTTGGTGTCCTCGACTTCGATGCGGCCAAGGATGTCGTTCCAGCGGTCGCGTCCGGCGGCGCAAACCTGTTCGAACGAACGTGAGCCCAGCTCGCGCAGGTTCTGCTCGGCCTGCTCGAGGCTGATGAACGACGAGGCGACACGTGCCGTGACCTGCTGTCCGCGGCGGGTGGGGAAGCCGATGATGGCTCCGGCATGGTAGGCGTAAGCCTCGTTGGCATCCTCGTTGATGGTGGCGCGGGTGCGGCGGTCGCCCTCGGCGGGACGCTCGCCGGAGACGACAGCGGAGTAGGTGAAGGGTTGGTCGAACTCGATGACGAACCAGTTGCGGAAGTCGTCGGTGACGCCGCCGCTGTTGCGCGTGGTGTAGCCCACGATGCGTCGCTGGCCGGGCATGATGCGGACGTACGAGCCGCGGTCGAAGGCATCGACGACCACGTAGGCGTGCTCGGCGTCGGGATAGGTGAAGCGCATCATGGCGGCACGCTCGGTGGGGGTGATCTCGGCGGTCACGTCGTAGTCGGCCAGATATACCTTATAATAATAGGGCTTGGCGGTCTCGGCCTTGTGGCTGAACCAGCTGGCGCGCTCGTTCTCGTCCCAGATGGGTTTGTCGCCCGTCTCGGGGAAGATGGAGAACTGGCCGTAGTCGTTGATCCAGGGGCTGGGCTGGTGGGTCTGCTTGAAGCCGCGGATTTTGTCGGCGCTATAGACGTAGGCCCAGCCGTCGCCCATGCGGCCGGTCTGCGGCATCCAGAAGTTCATGCCCCAGGGAAGGGCGATGGCGGGGTAGGTGTTGCCCGTGGAGAGGGACACTTTGCTCTCGGTGCCGACCAGCGTGCTGACGTAGTCGACGGGGGTGAGGCGCTCGGCTGCTGCCACAAGAGGAAGCAGCATGAACAGCATCAAGGGGAGATGTTTTTGTTTCATTGTTGTTGATTATAATTGGTTTATAGGTAGGAGTTCAGGAGTTCAGGAGTTGACCTTCGGTCTTCGTCCGTCGCGACTCGGCATAGCTGATGCAAGCATCGCTCTGCTCTCGCTGCTTCGTCCGTTCAGACGAATGTACAGCCGCTAGGTCGTTAAACATTAAACGTTAAACAAAACAATCGTAAATAATCCAAACGTAAATAAATCGTAAATCGTAAATCGTCAAATTGTAAATTATATAAGATTATTGCCATTCGATGGCCTGGTCCTCGTTGGGCACCTGGGTGTTGATGCGGCGTTCGAGGGTCATGGAGCCTTCGGCGGTGTAGGGCAGCTCGAGGCCGCTGACGGAGGTGTAATCGACGTAGGTGTAGTAGATGTTGTTGATGATGATGTAGTGGTGGACGAGGTAGGGCTGGACGTCATCGACGCGGTCGTAGATGCGGAATGACGACTTGCCGTCGGTCTGGAACTTCATGTCGGGGTTGTCGGACCACATCTCCACACGTCCCTGGTCGCCTGCTTCGAAGCGGGCATAGATGCGGTATGAGGCGCGGTCGGTGCGCGTCTCATCGATGTTGCCGGCGTAGAAGAAGACGGTGTTCTCATCGACGACGTAGGCCCTCGACGTCTCCATGCCGATGGCGCCCGAGGTGTCGTCGTCGCTGTTGGCCAGCTTGAGGGTGGTGGCGGCGTAGTTGCCCGAGTAGTCGTTGTAGGGGTAGACGCGCAGCATGGCGTTGTTGTAGTGCTTGCGGGGGTGCGAGCGGTAGCCGTACGCGGGGTCGTCGGCCACCTTGATGGGCAGCACCCACTTCTGCGTGAGGTCGATGCCGGTGAAGTCGAAGCGGATGTCGAGGAGGCCGACGTCGCTGGCGGCGGGGATGACCATCGTCTCGGGGTAGGAGGCGTAGTCGCTCATATCGACGTAGTAGAGCTCGCGTCGGTTCTGGAAACGCTGGTAGTTGAGGATGCCGAGGGTGTCGGTGTCGTGGGCCACGTGGACGGTGATGTCGGCGGCGTTGGTGGTGGAGCCGCTGACGATGACGGGCAGCAGATAGTTGCTCTTGCCGGTGCCGAAGGTGAGCGAGCCGTCGTCGTTGTGGCGGCTGAAGGGCACGTAGATGGCGGTGACGCCGTTGTCGTCGAGAGGCGCACGGAAACCGATGTAGTGCTCGTACTGCTCGTCCTTCCACTCGTCGTTGCACGACGTGAGGAGTAATAATGAAAAACTAAAAATTAAAAAAGAAAAATATAATGCTTTGCTTTTCATCTCTTCTTATGGTTAATGGATAATAATCAATTGTCAGTTATCAATTATCAATTATCAATTATCAATTGCGCCAAAGGCGCCGGGCGTCAGTCATTGTACGTCCATCCGGGGTTTTGCACAAGGTTTTTGTTGCGTTTGAGCTCGGTGTGGGCGATGGGCCAGAAGTACATCTTGTCAGAGAAGACGGACGAGAGGTTGAACACGGGTATGACCTGCATGAACTGGTTCTTGAAGGCCTTGCCCTGGAAGACGTTGAGTCCGTAGATGAGCGTGTTCTCCTCGATGGGGGCGTCCATCCAGCGGCGGAGGTCGAAGTAGCGCTTGCCTTCGCCCATGAGCTCAATCATGCGCTCGCGCTTGATTTTGGCGCGCAGCAGGTTGGCGTCGGCATAGACGTCGTCGGCATAGTCGGGCAGTCCCGCACGGATGCGGACGGGGTTGGTGCCGCGCTTGATGTCGGCCACGTTGCGCGAGACGCTGTGGGTGCGGCTGCCGTCCCACGAGGGGATGCTGTATGAGCCAGTGAGCTCGTTCAGGCACTCGGCATAGAGCAGCAGGATGTCGGCGTAGCGGATGGCGGTCTCGTACTTGGTGCGCAGGTGGGCATAGCCGTTATTGGTGCTCTCGCTCCAGTCGTAGGGGTGGTACCACTTGCGGATGCCGATGCCCGTGCGGGGATAGTTGAAGTTGTTGACGTAGCCGTTGCCCTCGCCGCGGTAGTAGAAGCACTGGTACCAGCGCTGTGTGGAGGTGGTGTTGCCGATGCCCTCCCAGATGGCGCCGTTGTAGCCGACGCTGGCGTAGAAGCGGGGTTCGCGGTGGGTGTAGCAGAGGGGTACATCGACGCCGTAGCTGTTGCCGGCGCGCACCTGCAGCTCGGGGTAGGCACCTTTGCGGACGTCGGCACGCTCGGTGAAGCCGGTGACGCGCGGCAGGTCGTTGCCGCCGCGGGCCGAGCCGCCCCACTCGCTGTACATGCCGGGGATGTCGGTGCCGTCGTTCATGTAGTAGGTGTCGGCCATCTTCTGCGTCATGCCGTGGGTGTTCCATCCGCCACGCTGCGTGGGCATCTCGTGGAGCACGAGGGCGCCGATGCCGTTGTCGTTGTCGCCGATGTTCATGTTGCTGACGCGCGAGAAGATGAGCTCGTAGTTCTCGACGGGGGTGACGTCGCCGTCGAAGAGCTGGCGGTAGCTCTGCATGGGGTCGATGTCGGCATAGCCGTCGGGCCATCCCTTGGTCGAGAAGTTGCCGTCGTCGTAGGGTGTGACGGTGACGGGGTAGCCGTCGCTGGCGCTGTTGGATGCCGGCACGTGGTAGAGGTCATAGACGCCGAGGTCCATGACGTCCTTGCAGGCGGCAGCGGCGCGGGCCCAGCGGCTCTCGTCGTAGGTGAGGCTGAGCAGCGGCGTGCCGTCGCGGTTCAGGAGGCTGCGGGCGGCATCGTCGGTGACGCCGTCGGGGTGCTGGCCGTTGGCGAGCTGGCCGTTGGCCAGGGGGCTGGCGGCATAGGCATAGACGATGGCACGCGTGGCCAGGCAGGCACCCTTTGTCGGACGGCCGATGTTGTTGGCGTCGCGCTTGGTGAACTTTATCTCCTTGGAGGCCTGTATCATCTCGTCGCTGATGTAGTTCGCCACCTCTTCGTAGGTGCTGCGGGGGATGGCGAGCTCGTCGTAGCTCATGGTGTAGTCGGCACCTTCGTCGGGCATGATGGGCACGGGGCCGTATTTGCGGAGCAGCAGCCAGTAGTAGTAGGCGCGGACGAAGCGAGCCTGGCCCTTCATGTCCTCGACGGCCTCGGCGTCCATGCCATCGTGCCCCACCAGCTGGTCGATGCGGTGGATGAAGATGGAGGCCTGGTAGATGCCCTTGTAGCACTTCACCCAGGCGTTGTAGCCCACCTCCTCGGTGTAGCGTCCCTCGCGGAACGAGTTGTACGAGGCGTAGTCGGCATCCTTGTGGTCGCCGTAGCTGTTGTCGCGGTCGCCGTAGTAGATGTCGTCGGCAAAGCAGAAGGGGTTCCAGTCGCCGCCGGTGCCGCCGGTGCCGCCCTTCGAGCATACCTCGAAGTTACAGCCCGTCAGGAACGAATAGGCGTGAGCCAGCCACTGCTCGCTCTGTGTCTTGTCGGTGAAGACGAACTCCTCGGTCTTGCGGTCGACGAAGTATTTGTCCGAGTCGAGCTCGAGGCACGACGTCAGCGATAAGAATGAAAGATTAAAAAATATAACTGAAAAATAGAAAGTTTTGCTTTTCATATCTATCTATTTCGTTACGCGTTAAACATTGGACGTTAAACCCATATTACAGATTCAGTTGCAGTCCCACGGTGACGGCTTTCGTGATGGGGTAGTCCTCGCCGCGCGGCTGGAGTGACTCGGGGTCCCACGTGTCGAACTTCTTGTAGAGGAGCAGCAGGTTGGTGCCGCTGACGTAGAAGCGCATGCTGTTCATGTGCAGGCGGTTGACGGCCGACTTGGGCAGGGAGTAGCCGAAGTCGAGGTTCTTCAGGCGCAGGTAGCGTCCGTCGCGCAGCCAGAAGGTTGACGAGCGGAAGTTGTTGCTGTTGGCGCCGTAGGAGAGGCGGGGATAGGATGCTGCCGGATCCTCGTTGGCGGCGATGCCCAGCTGGGCTGCCGTCTCGGCGTCCACCCAGCGGTTTTCGAGCATACCCTTGAAGATGTTGCCCCACTGGCCTTCGCTGAAGGCAAAGACGCACTTGCCGTAGGTGGGGAAGGTGCTCTTGCCGGCACCCTGGAAGTGGAGGTTGAAGTCGAAGCTCTTCCACTGGACGCTGATGCCAAGACCGTAGATGAGGTTCGGCTTGCTGGTGGCACCGATGGCGCAGACGTCGCCGTTGTTGACCACGCCGTCGCCGTTTACATCTTTATATTTAATGTCGCCGGGCTGATAGACGCCGAACTCCTGCTTGGGGCTGTTGCGGATGTCGTCGTAGTCCTTGAAGAGGCCGAGGGCGATGAGGCCGCGTTCCTGATTGACGCGGTAGCCGCTTAGGTTCTGGTAGGGATAGACGCTGTTCTCCTCGTCGTACTCGCCAATCTGGTTCTTGCTGTAGGTCATGTTGCCGCGGACGGTGAGGTGCACCTGTTCAATCTGCTGCTCGTACTTGAAGTTGCCGTCGAAGCCCTGCGAGAAGACGCTGCCGACGTTGGCCTTGGGCGCACTCTCGAGTCCGATGATGGTGGGCAGGAAGTTGCGGGCCATGTAGATGCCGGTGCGGTGTTCGTTGAAGTAGTCGACGGTGAGGGCGAAGCGCTCGTCGAAGAGGGTGATGTCGAGTCCGATGTCGTTCTTCGTGGCTACCTCCCACGTGACGCCGGTGGAGGCCACCTGCGAGTAGTAGGTGCCGTCGTAGCGGTAGTTGCCGTCGTCGAGGCTGAACATGTATCCGCTACCGCCCGTGGCGATGGTGTAGAGGTAGGGGAAGCGGTCGCTGCCCGTGGTGTCCGAGCCCACCTTGCCGTGCGAGGCGCGGATTTTGAACATGTTAATCCACGAGACGTTGTCGCGGATGAACGGTTCGTCGCCGATGTTCCATGCCACGGAGTAGGAGGGGAAGAAGCCCCAGCGGTGGCCGTCGGCGAAGTTCTCTGAGCCGGTGTAGCCGAAGTTGTAGTCGAGGAAGTAGCGGCCGAGGAAGTTGTACTTCACCTGCGTGGCCAGGCCTTTGTTCTTGCGGCTGACGGAGTTCTTGATGTCGTCGCCGAGGTTCTGGGTGGTGATTTTCTCGTCCTGGGTGAACTTGACGTTTGCTTCGAACGTGTGGCGATGGGCGAAGGTGCGGTTCCAGTGGAGCAGCAGGTCGAGGAACTCGCGGCGCGAGCCGTCGTTGGCCGACGACTGCCACATGTCGGTGGTGTCGATGACCTTGTCGTACTCCACCTCGCCCGTTTCGGGATTGCGCTGGCGGGCGGTGTAGAGCGCCGGCATACGAAGGTGGGAGATGGAGTTGAAGTTATACGTGTCGTAGCCGAAGCGTCCGGTGAACGTCAGGCCCTGGGTGATGAAGCCGAGGTCTTGTTCGAGGGTGACGTTGGTCTGGGTGTCGTTGTTCCACTCGGTGTTGTAGCCCGTCTGTGCCGAGCTGACCCAGGGGTTGATGTAGTTGGCGCGGTCGCCGATGAACAGGTGGACGTCGTCGTACTCGACGAGAGTGCCGGTGAACTTGAAGGGGGCGTAGCCGTTGCTGTAGAGGACGGGCGAGTAGAGGGCGTTGTAGCCGAAGAGCTGTCCCCACACGCGGTCGTCGCCGATGCCCGGGCTGTTGCGCTTGGTGAGGTTGCCGCTGACGCCGAGTTTCAGCACGGTGCTCTTCGTGATGTCCATATCGACGTTGAGGCGGTAGTTGTAGCGGCGGTAGTTGGCGTTGGTGTCGTACTTGTCGCGTAGCGTCTGGTCGGTGCGGTACATGCCCTCGTCCTCGTTGTAGGCGACGGAGGCGTAGTAGCGTGCCGTCTCGCCGCCGCCGCTGACGTTGACGTTGGCGCGGTAGCTGCCGGCGCCGTCCTTCAGCAGCAGGTTCTGCCAGTCGACGTTGGGGTAGAGGTCGGGGTCGAGGCCGTCGCGGATGATGTCGAGCTCGACGGGCTGGTAGAGGGTGCCGAGGTTGCGGGTGATGCGGGCCTCGTTGATGTAGTTGGCATACGAGAAGCCATCGACGAACTGCGGCGTGATGGTGCGGGTGTTGTACGACGTCTCGACCTTGCCGTTGATGTTCACCTTGCCGCTCTTGCCGTGCTTGGTGGTGATGAGGATGACGCCGTTAGCACCTTTCGAGCCGTAGATGGCGGTGGCGGAGGCATCTTTCAGGACGGAGAAGGTCTCGATGTCCTCGATGTTGATGTCGTCGATGTTCTCGCGTTCGAAGCCGTCGACGAGGATGTAAGCCTTGGTGTTGGCGCCGAAGGTCGAGATGCCTCGTATCCAGAACTCGCTGGTGTTCTTGCCCGGCTGGCCGGATTTCTGATAGGCGATGATGCCGGGGACGTTGCCCGCCAGGGTGTTGGAGAGGTTCGAGGTGTTGTAGTGCTTCAGGTCCTCCATCTGCACGTTGGTGACGGCGCCGGTGACGGAGATTTTCTTCTGCGCACCCATACCGGTGATGACCACCTCATCGACGGCCGAGAATTTCTCCTCCTGCATGACGACGTTGATGACCTTGCGGTCGCCCTTGACGAGTATTTCCTGGTTCTTATAGCCCATGTAGGAGAAGACGAGCGTCTGGTACTCCTGCATCTTGATGGCGTAGTGGCCGTTGATGTCGGTGATGACGCCCAGTCCCGGCACGTCCTTGACGATGACGTTGGCGCCGATGATGGATTCGCCCGTTTCATCGGTAACGGTACCCGTAATTTCCACGGCGTTCTGTGCCATTCCTGCGACGGAAAATCCTATCAGACAGGCAAGCAATAACAGAGTTCTTTTCATAACGTTGAGCGGTTAATAGGGATTACTCATCGGTTTCTTGATTCTCAGGAGTTGCCTCTTCTTCCTCTTCCTCTTCCATGGTGATGGTGCGGATTTTGGCGTTGTTGGTGTCGAGGATGTAGAAGATGAGGGTGTTCTCGCCCGTTATCTTGTCGCGGTGAACGTCGTTGACGAGTCCGGTGCAGCGGTTGAAGCGTGCCACGTCGCGCAGCTCGCCGTTCTCGCTGCCCTCGGTGAGTCCGTCGGAGTGTGTGGCGGCGCTGCCTCCGGCATAGGTCGAGACGATGCCGTCGGGGGTGAGGTAGCGGATGGCGTTGTTGCGGCTGTCGCAGAAGTAGAAGTCATACTCGTCCTGCGAGCCGATGTACTTGTCGTTCTTGACGAAGGTGCCCTGGTAGGGCCGGCGCATCTTGGCGCTCTGTCCCACGCCGTCGTCGAAGCCCTCTTGTCCCAGCTGTCCGGCTATGACGTAGGGGGTGGAGAAGCGGCGTGTCTTTTCGTTATAGTCGGTGCGGAGGATGTAGTGGCGGTTGATGACGACGATGTAGGCATACTTGCCCGTGGGGTGGATGTCAATCTGACATTCGTAGCTGTTGTCCTGCACCTTGATGAGTCGTTCGAAGGCGGTGGTGTTGTCGATGGCGTTGGGTTCCCACGAGGCACCGCCGTCGATGGGCAGCGTGGCCCAGTACTGGTCCATGTCGAGGCGGAGTATCTCGCCCTGGGTGTAGCTTGAGAAGTAGAGTTCGCCGTTGGGGTGTAGCGAGGCGCCGTTGCACTGGTTGTAGCAGGCGATGAGGCGGTGTGGCGAGGCGTTGTTGAACTCGCCGGTGGCCACGTCGCGGTCGACGATCCAGACGGCCGGGGCGCGGAAGTCGCTGCTGTACTGGTCCACCGAGATGATGAGGTGTTCCTTCCAGCTCAGCTGCCGCGGGGTGGCGGTGGCCAGCCACTCGTCGGTGGCGTAGTAGGTGGGTGTCCCTATCTCGTCGGTGCCTGTCGGCTCGAAGTCGCCGTGCTCGTCGTAGGCAAAGGGGTCGACGGCGAAGTCAACGGTGCGCATGCGTTCGTTGTTGAACATGCTGATGTTGATGATGGTGGTGACGGTGCGCTCCTTGAGGTCGACGAGCTGTATGCCGTGCTGGTTCTCGCCCAGGCGGGGCTCCTTGTCGTAGAGCACGAAGAGCTGGTCGTGGTTGTAGGGCGAGAACTGCATGACGCCGTCGTTCTTGAACCCCGTGGTGGTCTCGAACGAGCCGTCAACCCACGGAGCCTCGCCGCGTTCGTTCATGTAGCCGCAGAGGGTGCCGACGACCATCTTGCGCTGGTATTCGAACTTGTCCTTTGCCTGGACGGTCTTGGCCTGTGGCCCGTCTCCCACGGTGAGGACGATTTCACCGGTGAAGGCCCCCGAGGGTACGAAGCAGTAGAGCGACTCGTTCTTGACGCTGGCTATGACGGCGGGCTTGCCGCCGATGGTGAGGTGGAGCAGGGCAGGGTCGTTGCCGAAGTTGCTGCCGTGGATTACCACCTGCTGCCCCACGCCGCCCGAGGTGGGCACGAAGCTCGTGATGGTGACGGGCTGCGAGGGGTCGTGCGGCTCGGTCACCTGCACGCCCACGTAGTCCTCGGCCGTCGTCCCCTTGTCGCAGGCGGCAAAGAGAAGAGGGATAAAAAGGAAAAAAAGCCTCCCCCTTCCCCTCCTAAAGGAGGGGTGAAGTGAATAGAATGGTTTTTTATTCATATTGCATTTGTTATTGTCTCTAATTGTAGGAATGTCTCCCTTCCCTTTAGGGGAGGGTTGGGGTGAGGCTATTTCCTCACCTTGTCATAGAGTACTCTCATCCAGTAGCCGCCGATGACGCTGCGGGCCTTGAAGCCCACCATCCGGGCGGTCTTGGTGTCGCTCCAGTCGCTGATGGGCACACGGCTGGGGGTCTCGTTGATGTAGTCCCAGAGGGGGGCGACGAAGGCGTCGAACTGTTCGCGTGTGGAGGCCATGCCGGCGGTCCACATGATCCAGTCGCTCTTCGTGTAGTCGCGGCGGCAGTCGAGCGGCAGGCCGTATTTGTTCTGGACGGTCAGGTAGTACTTCACCTCACGCTCCATGGCGTTGTTCGGGAAGATGTTGAGGTTCCAGAGCTTGTCCCACACCATGTTGTACTTCTGGCTCCAGGTGTCGGGGCGGTCGAAGGCCAGGCGGTAGTGGTCGCCTTCGAGGGCGTTCTGTTCCCACACGGCAGCCATGTTCTTGGCCTTGGCCATGTACTTCTGCGCCACGTCGGTGAGGCCCTTCATCTCGGCCATGAGGGCATAGCCCGCCACGCCCATGATGGCCTTGACGGAGAGGTTGCAGTTGTGTGCCCAGTGGCCGGCGAAGTCGTCGGTGCAGAGCTGGTTGGCGGGGTCCTGACCGTTCTCGACGAGGTAGTCGGCCCAGGTGGTGATGATGTCCCAGTACTTATCGACGTACTTCGTGCCCCCGTCGAGTCGGCAGAGCATGGCGGCGAGGGTGATCATGTTTCCGGCCTCTTCGAGGGGCATGTCGCCGCCATAGACCTGGCCGTTGGCCTTGGGATAGGTGCCGAGGTCGTGGGCAGCGAAGGGCTTCGTCCAGCGGCCGCTGAGGCTGTAGTCGAAGATGCTCGTCATCATGGCCTTCTGCAGCTCGGGGTTATAGACGAGGAAGAGCGGAGCCTCGGGGTAGGTGAGGTCGACGGTGTTGACGCAGCCGTTGGAGTTGTTCTCTTTCGAGAAGAAGAGCAGCGTGCCCTCGTCGTCGCGGAACAGCTTGTGGGCGGCGATGACGTGGCGGTACGAGCCGCTGAGGATTTCGGCATACTTCTTGCCGCCGGCGGCGAAGCCGTCGTCGTAGATGCGCTTGTCGAGGGCGCGGCAGCGGGCCATGATGCTGGCGTAGTTCTTCTCCATCCTGGCCATCATGTCGAAGATGGTGACGTCGCCGTCGTGAGCCCACAGCGCCTTGTAGTTCTTATACATATACTGTATGTCGAACACCTCGTCGTAGCCGATGAGGGCATGGCTCTGGGCGGTGGTGACTGAGCCGAAGTCGTGGGCGTAGGCCAGGGTGGGCCATTCGGTGGCCTTCGTGCAGGTGACGCTGGCCTGGCTTTCGGGCAGGGTGCCGTTGTCGATGAAGGCTTTCTTCACGGCCGGGTCGGTGCCGATGGCGACGCTGCCGTTGTACGAGGGCAGGTAGAGGTAGCCCCAGTCGATGCAGATGCCGTCGCCCGTCTTGGCGAGGATGGGCTGTTCGATGGTGCCGCTCTTCACATAGCTGACGCCACCCTTCGTGACGGTCTCGCTGATGGTGGGCTGTATGGCTTTGTTGACCGCCATCTGCGGCGTGGTGGCCAGCAGCAGCTGGGTGCTGTGGGGCTTGCCGTCGGTGCTGCGCACCTGATAGCTGATGTAGTTTGCGGGAGCGGACAGCAGGTCGAGGTCGTCAATCAGCATGGGGGCGGTGAAGACGACGTCGAGCTCGACGGGGCCGCAGGTGAAGGTGTAGTAGGTTGAGGTGGCCATGACGTCGACGCTCTTCTGGCGGGCTGTCTGGATGGCTTTGGTGTCGAGGCCCTCGTTGCGGAAGAGGCCGAAGTCGAGGTAGGCGCCGCCGGTGGTGTTGTGGCAGTGGGCGGCGATGATGTTCGTGCCCTCGTGGAGCGTCTGCTTCTGAGCCTCGGAGAGGTGGAGCTTGACGCCCTCGCGCCAGATCTCCACGTTGCCGGTGTCGTAGATGTTCACGCCGTTGAACCAGATGGCGAAGGTGTCGTCGTGGCTGAAGACGAGCCAGATGTCACCCTTCAGGTCGTCGGCGGTGAGGTTGATGGTCCGGCGCACCCAGATGTCGCTGTTGGTGTCGCTCCAGCGGGTGCGGACGTAGTCGAGGTCGGGCGAGCCGAAGGCAGCGCGGCGTGTCTCCCACGTCGAGTCGTCGTAGTCCTGGGCTGTCCAGTCGCCCTTCGGCTCGGTGCGCGTCAGCTGTCCGCGCCAGCCCGTCTCGTCGGCCATCGGGACGATGGACTTCATGATCTGCCTTTCGGCACCCATCCAGCGGTAGGTGGTGCCGTCAACGCGCAGCAGGCCCTCGATGCTCTTCTCGTCGTCGGTCCAGTGGCGCGTGGTGCCGTCGGTCAGCTGGTCATAGGGCGACCAGATGGAGAAGTACGGGTCGGAAACCACCAGCGGATACGACGGCAGTCGCAAGTCCGTGGTCTGGTAGGGGGTGAACACGTCGGCCTTCGGAGCCGAGGTACAAGCCATGAAGCTCAGCACGAGCAACGGCAGCAGGGGAAACAGGATTTTTTTCATTATGGTAAATATAAAAGTAGATGCAGATTTATTTCAGTATGCAAAAATAGTGTTTTTTTTGAAGAAAAAAGACAAACATCGAAAAAAACCATAAAAACTGTTCATAATTACTCATTATTGGGGATTGCACCTTTCCCCAAAACCCCGTACCTTTGCAGCGGAATTTAGAAATTTTGTTTAACGTTACGTTAAACCCCAAAAAACGTAAATCGTAAATAAACATGACACTCCGTGAGTTGAATATCGGCGATAGCGCCGTGGTGGTGAAAGTGGGAGGCGAGGGCAGCCTCCGGCAGCATTTCCTTGATATGGGCATCATCCCCGGTGCCGAAGTTAAGCTGACGAAGTTCGCCCCGATGGGCGACCCGATGGAGCTGCTCGTCCAGGGCTACGTGCTGACGCTCCGTCTGGCCGATGCCGAGAAGATTGAGGTCGAACCCCTGCGGGCACGGGCGGCTGAACCCGCCGCGTCGCCCAGCCAAACCTCGGCTGTCGTCGCCAGTCATCCATCCTCAAACCCCAATCTTCCATCTTCCATCTTCAATCTACCATCTTCTTCGGCCGACCGTCCTTACATCGAGTCGCTCCACGACCATAACGCCCACCCGGGAATCGGCGAAGCCGGCAAATACCACAACCACGACACCGAGCGTCCGCTGCCCAAGGGCACCACGCTCACCTTCGCCCTTGCCGGACAGCAGAACAGCGGCAAGACCACGCTATTCAACCAGCTCACCGGCTCGAACCAGCACGTGGGCAACTTCCCCGGCGTCACCGTTGACCGTAAGGAGGGACAGATCAAGGAGACGTTCTTCACGCGTAAGGCCGACGAGCGGACCTCTGCTCGCGTCATCGACCTCCCCGGCATCTACAGCCTCTCCGCCTATACCGCCGAGGAGATGGTCACCCGCGACTTCATCCTGGGCGAAAAGCCTCATGGCCTCATCAACATCGTCGATGCCTCGAACATCGAGCGCCACCTCTATCTGACGGTGCAGCTCATGGAGCTGGGCGTCCCGATGGTGCTGGCGCTGAACATGATGGACGAGGTGACGGGCAACGGAGGCTCCATCCGCCTGAACGACATGGAGCGCATCCTCGGCATACCCGTCGTGGCCATCTCGGCAGCCAGGAACGAAGGCATCGACGAGCTCGTGGAACATGCCGTCCATGTGGCGTACTACCAGGAGGTGCCCGCGCGGCAGGACTTCTGCAGCAAGGACGACCACGGCGGCGCCGTCCACCGCTGCCTCCACAGCATCATGCACCTCATCGAGGATCACGCCGAGCGTGCCGGGCTGCCCCTGCGCTTTGCTGCCGGTAAGCTCGTCGAGGGCGACGAGGCGGTGGCCGACGCCCTGCAGCTGACGCAGAACGAGCGTGAGATGGTCGAGCACATCGTCCTTCAGATGGAGGCCGAGCGCGGCCTCGACCGTGCCGCAGCCATGGCCGACATGCGCTACACCTTCATCCACCGCCTCTGCCGCGAGACCGTCGTCAAGCCGCGCGAGAGCATCGAATACCGCCGCAGCAAACGCATCGACAGCATCCTCACGGGGCGTTGGACGGCACTTCCCATCTTCGTGGCCGTCATGTGCCTCGTCATCTGGCTCAGCATCGACGTGCTGGGAGCCCCCCTGCAGGGGTGGCTCGACGAGGGCATCGGCGCCCTCGGTGCCCTCTGCCAGCGCGGCCTCGAGGCTGCCGAGGTCAGTCCCGCCGTCGTCTCGCTCGTCGTCGATGCCATCTTCGGCGGCGTCGGCAGCGTCCTCAGCTTCGTACCTATTATTATTATACTGTTCTTCTTCCTCAGCCTCATTGAGGACAGCGGCTACATGGCCCGCATCGCCTTCGTCACCGACAAGCTGCTGCGCCGTCTGGGCCTCTCGGGCCGTTCCATCGTGCCCCTGCTCATCGGCTTCGGCTGCTCGGTGCCCGCCGTCATGGCCACGCGCACCCTTCCCTCGGCCCGCGACCGCCTGAAAACCATCCTCCTCACCCCCTTCATGAGCTGCTCGGCGAAGATACCCATCTACGGCTTCTTCACCGCCGCCTTCTTCCCCGGCCGCGGCGGCCTTGTGCTCATCTGCCTCTATCTGCTCAGCATCCTGGTCGGCATCGCCGTCGCCCTCGTCTCCAAGCACATCGCCGGACACGGCGAAGCCGCCCCCTTCGTCATGGAGCTGCCCAACTACCGCCTGCCCCGTGCCCGCAATGTCGGCCATCTGCTGTGGGACAAGACGAAGGACTTCTGCCAGCGGGCGTTCACGGTTATCTTCCTGGCCACCATCGTCATCTGGTTCCTGCAGACCTTCGACTTCCGTCTCCGCATGGTCGAGGGCGGCGAGGGCAGCATGCTGGCGTGGCTGGCCGGCATCATCGCCCCCCTGTTCCGTCCCCTCGGGCTCGGCGACTGGCGCGTCGTCACCTCGCTCATCAGCGGCTTCCTCGCCAAGGAGAGCGTCGTCGCCACCATGGAGGTGCTGGGCGTAGCCACGACGCTCACCACGCTCACCGCCATCCCCATGCTGCTGTTCAGCCTCCTCTACACCCCCTGTGTGGCCGCCATTGCCAGTGTCCGTCGCGAGCTCGGTCCCCGCTGGGCCCTCTTCGTCGTCGTCTTCCAGTGTGCCATAGCCTGGCTAGTAGCCTTCATAGGCTACCTCATCGCCGCAGCGATAATGAATTAATGAAGAGTTAAGAGTTAAGAAAAAATGCACCGCGAAGCAGTAGCTCATCCCTGTAATCCGTAAAATTCGTAGTTAAAAAAAGTATTCCGAGTTGAATTCAAAAATATACAAAAAACTTCTCCCCCCGTTCGGCGTGCGAAGCCATCGCCGCAAGGAA
>JAILEU010000011.1 GCA_024697785.1 Bacteroidaceae bacterium
GGGGTAACCTCGTCGGTGTGGAGGCGGTCGGCGGGGTAGGTGGCACATTGCCAGGGGAAGATGCAGCGTTCGAGGTGGGGCATCATCGCCACGTGGCGGCCGTCGGCGCTGGCTATACCGGCGATGTCATAGATGGAGCCATTGGGGTTACCGGGATAGCCGCTGTAGTTGTATTTCGCCACGATGTTGTAGTGCTTTTCGTCGAGCGGGAGGTCGAAACGTCCCTCGCCGTGAGCCACCCAGATGCCCATGCTGGTGCCTTCGAGCGAGCCGAAGAGGACGCTGTTGTTGCGGGGCACGTGTATGCCGAGGAAGGCCGACTCGAACTTATGCGAGGTGTTGTGAGCCATGCGTCCGTGGCGGTAGCCGTCGGCGCTGGCGCTGCCTTGTTCGATGAGGCCGAGCTCCATCATCAGCTGGCAGCCGTTGCAAATGCCGAGCGAGAGGGTGTCGGGGCGGGCATAGAAGCGGTCGAGGGTTTCCTTGGCACGGGGATTAAAGAGGAACGCGCCTGCCCAGCCCTTGGCCGAACCGAGGACGTCGCTGTTCGAGAATCCGCCGCAGAAGACAATCATGCGGATGTCGTCGAGCGTCTCGCGGCCGGTGATGAGGTCGGTCATGGTGACGTCCTTCACGTCGAACCCCGCCAGCCAGAGGCTGTAGGCCATTTCGCGCTCGCCGTTGGTGCCCTTTTCGCGGATGATGGCCGCTTTGGGAGCTTGCTTGCCGTGATGGCTCTTCCAGCGGTCGGGATTGAGGCCGTACTGCGCCAGCTTGCCCGTGAAGGTGGGGGCAAAGTGCATCTGAAGCGGCTGGTGCTTGTAGTTGGCGAAGCGTTCGTCGGCACAGCCGTTCATGCTCTGACGACGGTCGAGCAGGTGCGACGAAGCATACCACGTGTCGCGGAGGGCGTCGATGTCGAGCGTCTCTTCGTAGTCGCCCTTACGGATGCGGATGGTGCGCTCGCGACAGGGCACGCCAATATAAATGCAGGCCACGCCCGCTTCGTCCAGCAGCTGCTTGAAGGTGCCCTCCTGCTTGTCGGCCACCTGCACGACGATGCCCGGGTTCTCGGCGAAGAGAATCTTGGCCAGGTCGTCTTCGGCAAAATGGTTGAGGTTGACTTTGAGTCCGCCGCGGGTGTTGGCGAAGCACATCTCCATCAGCGTGGTGATGAGTCCGCCTGCCGAGATGTCGTGTCCAGCCAGGATGAGCCCCTTCCGGATGCACTCCTGAACAGCATTGAACGCATCGCGGAAGTACTCGGGATTGGTGCAGGTGGGGACGTCGGAGCCCACTTTGCCCTGGCTTTGGGCGAGGGCGCTGCCGCCGAGACGGAGGGTGTCGAACGAGAAGTCGATATGGTAGAGTGAGCTCTTGGGCTCGTCGGCCAGCACGGGGCTGACGACCTTGCGGACATCGGCAACCTCGCCGCCAGCCGAGACGATGACGGTGCCCGGGGCGATGACCTTCTGGCCGTCGGGGTATTTCTGCGTCATGGAGAGGCTGTCCTTGCCGGTGGGGACGTTGATGCCCAGTTCGCAGCAGAAGTCCGAGAGGGCTTTGACGGCGGCGTAGAGACGGGCATCCTCGCCCTTCTGTGAGCGGCAGGGCCACATCCAGTTGGCGCTGAGGCTCACGCTGTCGAGTCCTTCGCTGAGCGGTGCCCAAACGATGTTCGTCAGTGCTTCGGCCACGGAGAGGACGGAGCCAGCGGCAGGGTCGGCGAGGCCAGCCTGGGGCGCATGGCCAAGGGCCGTAGCCATGCCGTGAACGCCACGGTAGTCGAGGGCTACCACGCCACAGTCCGAGAGCGGCAGCTGAAGCTCGCCCTGGCATTGCTGGCGGGCAATCTTGCCCGTGACGGAGCGGTCAACCTTGTTTGTCAGCCAGTCCTTGCAGGCAACGGCTTCGAGGCTGAGGACGCGGGCGAGCGCCTCCCTCAGGTCGTTCATGCCCTTGACGTCGGCATAACGGTGCTCGACCGTTTCGTCCACCATGACGGTTTTGGGCGAATGGCCGAACATCTGTGCTAAGTCGAGGTCGAAGGGCCGCACGCCGTCGCCCTGCTGGAAAGCAAAATGGGCATCGCCCGTGGTCTCGCCAACGACGTACATCGGAGCACGTTCGCGTTCAGCGATGCGGCGCACGTGGTCGAGGTGTTCCTCCTGAATGAGCAGTCCCATGCGCTCCTGGCTCTCGTTGGCAATAATCTCCTTGGCCGAGAGCGTCGGGTCGCCGATGGGCAGACGCGTCATGTCGATGAGGCCGCCACACTCCTCAACCAGTTCGCTGAGGCAGTTGACGTGGCCCGCCGAGCCGTGGTCGTGGATGCTGACGACGGGGTTGACATCCTCTTCGCAAAGGGCGCGGACGACGTTGTAGGCACGTTTCTGCATTTCGGCATTGGCCCGCTGCACGGCGTTGAGCTCGATGCCGCTGCTGTAGCGCCCGGTATCGACGGACGATACGGAGCCGCCGCCCAGACCGATGCGGTAGTTGTCGCCGCCGAGGACGACAATCTTGTTGCCCTTTTCGGGGGTGCCCTTCAGGCAGTCGCGCTTGGTGCCGTAGCCCACGCCGCCAGCCAGCATGATGACCTTGTCGTAGGCGTAGAGGGGGGCGGGGTTTTCCGG
>JAILEU010000050.1 GCA_024697785.1 Bacteroidaceae bacterium
TAGGTTGACATTCGTCTTCCTACTCCTTGCAACTTATTTCTGCGTACCATCGCGATGACACATGGTATTCATTGCAATGGTATAGATGAACCATCGCGATGACACAAACGTACCATCGCGATGAAACACGAGTGTTGGCAATAGGTGACAAAGGGAATGTCAATGGGAATATGATAGGCTCGGGGAAGGAAGGGTACAGCGAAATGCCATGAAACTCTTCTTCCAAAAGCCCCTTTTTCGTCGTGCAGAAAGAAAAAAAACGTGGATTTCTTTGTTGTTAACTTTTTTTGCAGTAATTTTGCGCCGCTAAAGTCGCGACATGCGGCTGCGGCAAGCGTAACGAACGAAGTAATAACAATATAAACCGTAAAAACAAAAAATGATTGTAGTACCCGTAAAAGAGGGCGAGAACATCGAAAGAGCCCTCAAGAAGTTTAAGAGGAAATTTGAGAAAACCGGTGTCGTGAAAGAACTCCGCCGCAGACAGCAGTTCGACAAGCCATCGGAAATCAAGAGGCTTAAGATGGAAAAAGCCATCTACGTGCAGAAGCTTCATCAGAACGAGGAATAAAAAATTCCTCGTTTTTTTTGTCGTTCCAAAAAAAGTGTGTATATTAGTCGCAGATTTTGTTAGACAATGTCTGCGCTGATTGATTCATTCCTTGATTACCTGCGTCTTGAGCGTGCCTATTCGCCTAAGACCGTGCAGGGTTACGAGATTGACTTGAGAGAATTCGAGTCGTATCTCGCCCGTACGGACGAGGGGGTGACGCTGGAGACGGCAGACGCGGACATCGTGCGCAACTGGACGATGGAAATGATGGAGGCGGGACAGAAGGAGACGTCCGTCAACCGCAGGCTGAGCGCCCTGCGCTCGTTCTACCGCTTCCTGCTCCGCAAGGGCGTCATCGCCATGTCGCCCATGCAGACGGTGAAAGGCCCGAAGAAGAAAAAACCGCTGCCCTACTTCCTCCGCGAAGAGGAAATGAACCGCCTACTCGACGGGACGGACTTCGGCCAAGGCTTCGAGGGCGAACGCGACAGGCTCATCGTCCAGATGTTCTACGAGACGGGCATGCGCCGCGCCGAGCTGGTGGGGCTCGACGAGGGCGACGTGGACTTCTACCGAGGACAAATCAAGGTGACGGGCAAGCGCAACAAACAGCGCCTCATACCGTTCGGCAAGGAGCTGAAGGCGGCCATGCAGGCATACATGGCCGAAAAAGCCCGCGAGGTGCCCGAGACTGAGGACGGCGCCCTGTTCGTGCGACGGAACGGACGGCGAGTGACAGAAGGCTGGGTGTACGGCATGGTACACCGCAACCTGGCGAAGGTGACGTCGATAAAGAAACGCAGCCCCCACGTGCTGCGCCACACGTTCGCCACCGCCATGCTGAACAACCAGGCCGAGCTAGAGGCGGTGAAGGAGCTGCTCGGCCACGAGAGCGTCTCGACCACCGAAATCTACACCCACACCACCTTCGAAGAACTGAAGAATGCCTACAACAACGCTCACCCGCGCGCGCGTAAATAATAAATGTACGCGCGCAGATAATAAAAGGAGAAAAACATCGTTAATAATAACAAAGTATAACCCCAGTCAGGGCAACGAAGCCCTGGCGTAAGAAAAAGGAGGTACATTATGGAAATCAGAATTCAAGCGATCCATTTCGACGCAACCGAACAGTTGCAGGGTTTCATCGAGAAAAAAGCGGCCAAGCTGCAACGCTTCTACGACGACATCGACGCCGTCGAAGTGACCCTGAAGGTGGTCAAGCCCGAGACCGCCATGAACAAGCAGGCCGACATCCGCGTGAAGGTCAAGAACGAGGAGTTCTTCGCCTCGAAGGTGTGTGACTCTTTTGAGGAAAGTGTGGACCTTTCACTGGAGGCTTTGCAGAAACAACTGCAGAAATTCAAAGAAAAAACGCGTGGAAAGTAAAAAAAACGCAAAAAGTTTTTGTACATAAAAAAATTGTATCTAACTTTGCAGCCGTTTCGCAGAAAATCAGCGGAACGGTTGCGAGTTTTATCGCGAAAAAGAGTTCTTTGCATACTGAAAAGTAATTGAACATCAAGCAATGGGTGAATTCCAGAGTGGCCAAATGGGGCAGACTGTAAATCTGCTGTCTCTCGACTTCGGTGGTTCGAATCCATCTTCACCCACGCACCACAAGGAGAAATGCGGAAGTAGCTCAGTTGATAGAGCATTAGCCTTCCAAGCTGAGGGTCGCGGGTTTGAGTCCCGTCTTCCGCTCTCCGAAAACGTGATGTTGCTGTTATAGCTCAGCGGTAGAGCGCATCCTTGGTAAGGATGAGGTCCTGAGTTCAAATCTCAGTAACAGCTCGATTATATTTATTAATAACTTAAGTTAAAAGAAAAGCTATGGCAAAAGAAAAATTCGAACGTTCGAAACCGCATGTTAACATCGGTACCATCGGTCACGTCGACCACGGCAAGACCACTCTGACCGCTGCTATCACCAAGGTGCTTGCTGAGCGCGTCGCTGGCAACGCTGGCAATGTGAAGTCATTCGACCAGATTGACAACGCCCCCGAAGAGAAGGAGCGTGGTATCACCATCAACACCGCTCACGTCGAGTACGAAACCGAAAACCGTCACTACGCACACGTCGACTGCCCGGGTCACGCTGACTATGTGAAGAACATGGTTACTGGTGCTGCCCAGATGGACGGCGCTATCATCGTGGTGGCTGCTACCGACGGTCCCATGCCTCAGACCCGTGAGCACATCCTGCTCGCCCGTCAGGTGAACGTCCCCCGTCTGGTGGTGTTCCTCAACAAGTGCGACATGGTCGACGACGAGGAGATGCTTGAGCTCGTTGAGATGGAAATGCAGGAGCTCCTTGAGCAGTACGAGTTCGATCCCGAGTCCCCCATCATCCGTGGTTCTGCCCTCGGTGCCCTCAACGGCGTCAAGGAGTGGGAAGACAAGGTCATGGACCTGATGGATGCTTGCGACACCTGGATTCCCCTTCCTCCGCGCGACATCGACAAGCCCTTCCTGATGCCTGTTGAAGACGTCTTCTCCATCACCGGTCGTGGCACCGTTGCTACTGGCCGTATCGAGACCGGCGTCGTGAAGATTGGCGACGAAGTCGAAATCCTTGGCCTCGGCGAAGAGAAGAAGACCGTCGTTACGGGCGTTGAGATGTTCCGCAAGATCCTCGACCTCGGCGAAGCTGGTGACAACGTTGGTCTGCTGCTCCGCGGTATCGACAAGGACGAGATCAAGCGCGGTATGGTGCTCTGCCATCCGGGTCAGATCAAGCCTCACAGCACCTTCAAGGCTTCCGTCTATATTCTGAAGAAGGAAGAAGGCGGCCGTCACACTCCGTTCCACAACAAGTATCGTCCTCAGTTCTATCTCCGCACCATGGACTGCACGGGTGAGATCACTCTGCCCGAAGGCGTTGAAATGGTTATGCCCGGTGATAACGTTCACATCCAGGTCGAGCTTATCTACCCCGTCGCCCTCAACGTTGGTCTGCGCTTCGCTATCCGCGAAGGTGGCCGTACGGTCGGTTCGGGTCAGATCACGGAGATCCTCGACGATTAATTCGTCACCCATAAAGGAGTATGTGCAGTTCCTCCTTTCATGGAGGAACTGACATCTTAGGGGTGTAGTTCAACGGTAGAACAGCGGTCTCCAAAACCGTCAATGTGGGTTCGATTCCTGCCACCCCTGCAAAAAAAACTACGAATATGTTTAAGAAAATAGCAACAGCTTGCAAAGAATCTTACAACGAACTTGTTCATAAAGTTACGTGGCCGACATTTTCCGAGTTGACAAGCAGCGCAATCCTTGTTTTAGAAGCTTCCCTTTTGATTGCCCTGCTCGTCTTTGCCATGGATCAGGTGTTCCAAGGATTAATGGAGTTCATTTATCCGCATTAATTTGTGTGACAAATGGCAGAGAACGTGGAAAAGAGATGGTACGTGCTCCGCGCCATTAGCGGCAAGGAGGCCAAGGTGAAAGAGTACATCGACTACGAATGTGCTCACAGCGACCTTGGCGAGTACGTTTCTCAGGTTCTTATCCCGACCGAGAAGGTCATGCAGGTCCGCAATGGCAAGAAAGTCATTAAGGAGCGCACGTACCTGCCCGGATATGTCCTTGTAGAAGTGGCACTGACTGGCGAGATTGCTGCCCGTTTGCGCTATATGCCCAACGTGTTGGGCTTTTTGCCAAACCTGAACAATCCAGTGCCCATACGCCCGAATGAAGTGAGCCGCCTGCTCGGTACCGTTGACGAACTGCAGGAACAGGAGGACGAACCGATCGTCTCCTACAGCGTCGGCGAACCCGTCAAGGTGAACTACGGACCCTTCCAGGGATTCAGTGGAATCATCGAGGAGGTCAACGTGGAAAAACGGAAACTGAAGGTCATGGTGAAGATCTTTGGGCGCAAAACGCCCATCGAGCTTGGCTTTATGCAAGTAGAAAAGGAATGACGCGTCCGGTTACGCGCTCGTGTCGGCCCTTTTTATATATTCCCTAAATAAAACAATTAAAAATGGCTAAAGAAGTTGCTGGAATAATCAAACTACAGATTAAAGGTGGCGCTGCAAATCCTGCTCCTCCCGTAGGACCGGCTCTCGGTTCGAAGGGTCTGAACATCATGGAATTTTGCAAGCAATTCAATGCCAGAACCCAGGACAAGGGAGGGAAAATCCTGCCTGTTATCATTACGTTCTATGCCGACAAGTCCTTCGACTTCGTCATAAAGACTCCTCCCGTGGCTATTCAGCTGCTCGAGGCAAGCAAGGCAAAGGGCGGATCGTCGGAGCCTAACCGCAACAAGGTCGCATCGATCACGTGGGACCAGGTGCGCACGATCGCTCAGGACAAAATGGTCGACCTGAACTGCTTCACCGTCGAGTCCGCCATGAAGATGGTGGCCGGAACGGCACGTAGCATGGGTATCAGTGTTAAAGGTGAATTTCCCGGTAATAACTAATTAACTTCAATTGAAATGGGTAAACTGACAAAAAACCAGAAGTTGGCCGCTGCAAAGATTGAAGCAGGGAAAGTGTACACGCTGAAGGAAGCTTCCGCATTGGTTAAGGAGATCACCTCAACCAAGTTCGACGCTTCCGTCGATATCGACGTCCGTCTGGGTGTTGACCCCCGTAAGGCCAACCAGATGGTCCGTGGCGTGGTTTCTCTTCCTCACGGAACGGGCAAGGTCGTCAGGGTCCTCGCACTCTGCACCCCCGACCAGGAGGCTGCTGCAAAGGAAGCCGGTGCCGACTATGTAGGTCTCGAAGAATACATCGAGAAGATAAAAGGTGGCTGGACAGACGTTGATGTCATCATCACGATGCCCTCCATCATGGGTAAGATTGGCGCTCTCGGTCGCATCCTCGGTCCCCGCGGACTGATGCCTAACCCCAAGAGCGGTACAGTCACTATGGACATTGCCAAAGCTGTCAAAGAGGTCAAGCAGGGTAAGATTGACTTCAAGGTGGACAAGGCCGGTATCGTACACACGTCGATCGGCAAGGTCTCCTTCGCCCCTGAGAAAATCTTTGAGAACGCAAAGGAATTCATTGCTACAATCATCAAGCTGAAGCCGAGCGCAGCCAAAGGCACATACATTAAGAGCATTTATCTTTCAAGTACCATGAGCAAGGGCATCAAGGTTGATCCCAAGTCATGCGATGAAAATTAAAGAAAGGGTACAGCTATGAATATGAGAAAAGAAAAACCCTTCCCTTCACGTAAGGTTGAGCAGATCAACTTCCTGAAAGAGACGATCAGCGCCTATCCTCACTTCTACCTTGTTGACGTCACGGCATTGGACTCCGTCGCCACAAGCGAACTGAGACGTAAGTGCTTCAAGTCGAACATCAAGATGGTCGTTGCCAAGAATACGCTCCTTCACAAGGCTTTCGAAGGCCTCGACATGGACTATTCGCCTCTTTATGATTCACTGAAAGGTACAACCGCTATTTTCTTCACGGAAACAGCTAACGTTCCTGGCAAACTGCTGCAGGAATACGCCAGCAAGAAAAAGACCACTCCCGCTCTGAAGGCTGCCTATGCCGAGCAGGGCTTCTATGTGGGTGCCGACCAGCTGAGCGTCCTCGCAAGCATCAAGAGCAAGAACGAACTTATCGCCGACGTCATCGCCCTGTTGCAGTCGCCGATTCGTAACATTGTTTCTGCCCTCCAGAACAAGGCAGAGAAGGCCGACGAAGCCGCTGCCGAGACCCCTGCCGCCGAGGCATGATGGTAATTTGAGAGATTAAAAAAATTAAAAAACAAACAAAAAAAGAATAGTAAAATGGCTGATCTTAAAGCTTTAGCTGAACAATTGGTTAACCTGACCGTTAAGGAAGTTAACGAACTCGCTGCAATCCTTAAGGATGAATATGGTATCGAACCCGCTGCTGCCGCAGTCGTCGTTGCAGGTCCTGGTGAAGGTGCTGCTGCCGCTGAGGAGGAAAAGACGAACTTCGACGTCGTCCTGAAGGCTGCCGGTGCAAACAAACTGCAGGTCGTGAAGGCCGTCAAGGAGTCTTGCGGTCTTGGCCTGAAGGAAGCCAAGGATCTCGTTGACGCCGCTCCCAGCGTCGTCAAGGAAGGTCTTCCCAAGGACGAGGCAGAGAACCTCAAGAAGGCTCTCGAAGAGGTTGGCGCTGAGGTTGAACTCAAGTAATTGCCAGCCTGTTTATCAGGTAAACGGTTAAGAATCCCCTGTAGAGGGGTTTCTTAACCTTTTTGTGCCTAATTTCATTTCAGATACCTTAATCTTAACCCCAAATGTCTTCCACTACAACCCAACCGCGCATTAATTTTGCTTCCGTCAAGAAGCCGGTTTCATGTCCTGACTTCTTGGAAGTGCAGTTGAAGTCATTCAAAGACTTTCTACAATTAGACACTCCCCCTGAGAAACGTAAGAACGACGGTCTGTACAAGGTCTTCGCCGAGAATTTCCCCATTGCAGACACGCGCAACAACTTCGTTCTCGAATTTCTTGACTATTATATCGATCCGCCCCGCTATTCCATCAAAGAATGTCTGGAGCAGGGTCTCTCCTATAATGTCCCCCTCAAGGCAAAACTGAAGCTTTACTGCACCGACCCCGACCACGAGGACTTCGACACCGTCATCCAGGACGTGTACCTCGGCTCCATCCCCTACATGACCGAGCAGGGCACGTTTGTCATCAACGGCGCCGAGCGCGTCGTCGTGTCGCAGCTTCACCGTTCGCCCGGCGTGTTCTTCGGACAGAGCGTCCACGCCAACGGAACGCCGCTCTACTCAGCCCGCATCATCCCCTTCAAGGGCTCATGGATTGAGTTCGCCACGGACATCAACAACGTGATGTACGCCTACATCGACCGTAAGAAGAAACTGCCCGTCACAACGCTGCTGCGCGCCATCGGTTTCGAAACGGACAAGGACATCCTTCAGATATTCAACCTAGCCGAGGAGGTACACGTTTCAAAGGCTACGCTCAAGGAGTGCGTAGGCCGCAAACTGGCTGCCCGCATCATCAAGGTGCGCGTGGAAGACTTCGTGGATGCCGACACGGGCGAGGTCGTCTCCATTGAGCGTAACGAAATCCTCTTCGAGCGCGAGACGCTCATCGACGAGGATGCCATCAACGAAATCCTCGACTCGGGCGTCGAGACCATCCTTGTGCACAAAGAAGAGGCCGGACAGTCCGACTACTCCATCATCTTCAACACTCTCAACAAGGACACGAGCAACTCTGAGAAGGAGGCCGTGCTCTACATCTACCGCCAGCTGCGCAACGCCGACCCGGCTGACGACGCCAGCGCTCGCGAAGTCATCAACAACCTGTTCTTCTCCGAGAAGCGCTACGACTTAGGTGAGGTCGGACGCTACCGAATGAACAAGAAGCTGAATCTGACGACGGACATCAGCGTAGGCGTGCTGACGAAGGAAGACATCATTGAAATCATCAAATACCTGATTGAGCTGGTCAACTCGAAGGCTGTCGTCGATGACATCGACCACCTGAGCAACCGCCGTGTCCGCACCGTGGGTGAGCAGCTGGCCAACCAGTTTGCCGTCGGCCTTGCCCGCATGTCGCGCACCATCCGCGAGCGCATGAACGTCCGTGACAACGAAGTCTTCACGCCTACGGACCTAATCAATGCCAAGACCGTCTCGTCCGTCATCAACTCGTTCTTCGGCACGAACGCCCTGTCGCAGTTCATGGACCAGACCAACCCACTAGCCGAAATCACCCACAAGCGCCGTATGTCCGCTCTCGGCCCCGGCGGCCTGTCACGTGAGAGAGCCGGCTTCGAGGTCCGCGACGTGCACTACACCCACTACGGACGTCTCTGCCCGATCGAAACGCCTGAAGGCCCCAACATCGGTCTGATCTCCTCGCTCTGCATCTATGCCAAGATCAACGACCTCGGCTTCATCTCCACGCCCTACCGCAAGGTGAGCGACGGCGTCGTTGACCTCTCCGACGAAGGCCTCGTCTATCTGACGGCCGAGGAAGAAGAGGATAAGATCATCGCCCAGGGCAACGCTC
Organism: Bacteroidaceae bacterium; assembly: GCA_024697785.1. Taxonomy (GTDB): domain Bacteria; phylum Bacteroidota; class Bacteroidia; order Bacteroidales; family Bacteroidaceae; genus UBA1189. The sequence continues at coordinate 8,547 of JAILEU010000050.1, forward strand.
CGCTCGACGACAACGGCAAGTTCATCCGCAGCAAGGTCAAGGCCCGTCTGGATGCCGATTTCCCCGTCGTCGACCCCGACCAGGTGGACCTCATGGACGTCTCTCCCCAGCAGATTGCCTCTATCGCTGCTGCCCTCATCCCCTTCCTCGAGCACGACGATGCCAACCGTGCCCTGATGGGTTCGAACATGATGCGTCAGGCTGTTCCCCTCATGCGCACCGAAAGCCCCATCGTGGGAACGGGCGTCGAAAAGCAGCTCTGCGAAGACTCGCGCACACAGCTGGTGGCCGAGGGCGACGGCGTCGTTGACTATGTGGATGCTTCGACCATCCGTATCCTCTACGACCGCACCGAGGACGAGGAGTTCGTCAGCTTCGACCCCGCGCTGAAGGAGCATCGCATTCCCAAGTTCCAGCGCACCAACCAGAACATGACCGTTGACCTCCGCCCCATCTGCGAGAAGGGCCAGCGCGTCAAGAAAGGCGAAATCCTTACCGAGGGCTATTCGACAGCCAACGGCGAGCTTGCCCTGGGCAAGAACCTGCTGGTTGCCTACATGCCTTGGAAGGGTTACAACTACGAGGATGCCATCGTGCTGAACGAGCGCGTCGTCCGCGAAGATATCCTCACCTCCGTCCATGTCGAGGAGCTCAGCCTCGAGGTCCGCGAGACCAAGCGCGGCGTCGAAGAGCTCACCTCCGACATCCCCAACGTCAGCGAGGACGCCACCAAGAACCTCGACGACAACGGCATCATCCGCATCGGAGCCTGCGTGGAACCCGGCGACATCCTGATTGGTAAGATTACGCCGAAGGGCGAGTCCGACCCCTCGCCCGAAGAGAAGCTGCTCCGCGCCATCTTCGGCGACAAAGCCGGCGATGTCAAGGATGCTTCGCTGAAGGCTTCGCCCTCGCTGAAGGGTGTCGTCATCGACAAGCGCCTCTATTCGCGCGCCATCAAGACCCGTTCGTCCAAGCTGGCCGACAAGGCCCTCCTGCCCCGCATCGACGAGGAGTTCGACGAGCGTGCCGGCGAGCTGAAGCGGATTCTTGTTGACAAGCTGCTCACCCTCACCGAAGGTCACACGTCCATGGGCGTCAAGGACTACGTGGGTGCTGACGTACTCCCGAAGGGTGCCAAGTTCAGCAAGAGCGCACTGGAAGACCTCGACTACACCTCCATCCAGCTCAGCAAGTGGACGAAGGACGAGCATGCCAACACGCTCATCAGCCAGCTCATCATCAACTACCTGAGGAAATACAAGGAGCTCGATGCCGAGATCAAGCGCAAGAAGTTTGCCATCACCATTGGCGACGAGCTGCCCTCGGGCATCATCCAGCTGGCCAAGGTCTATATCGCCAAGAAGCGTAAGATTGGCGTGGGCGATAAGATGGCCGGTCGTCACGGCAACAAGGGTATCGTCAGCCGCGTCGTCCGTCAGGAGGACATGCCGTTCCTCGAGGACGGAACGCCCGTCGATATCGTCCTGAACCCGCTGGGCGTGCCTTCGCGCATGAACATCGGCCAGATCTTCGAGGCTGTCCTCGGCCACGCCGGTCGCAAGCTGGGTGTGAAGTTTGCCACCCCCATCTTCGACGGCGCCACCATCGACGACCTCTCCGAATGGACCGACAAGGCCGGACTGCCCCGCTACGGCAAGACTTATATCTATAATGGCGAGACGGGCGAGCGCTTCGACCAGCCCGCCACTGTCGGCGTCACCTACATGCTGAAACTCGGCCACATGGTCGAAGACAAGATGCACGCCCGCTCCATTGGCCCGTACAGCCTCATCACCCAGCAGCCGCTTGGCGGTAAGGCCCAGTTCGGCGGTCAGCGTTTCGGTGAGATGGAAGTCTGGGCACTCGAAGCCTTCGGCGCTGCCCACATCCTGCAGGAAATCCTCACCATCAAGTCCGACGATGTCACCGGCCGCAGCAAGGCCTACGAAGCCATTGTCAAGGGCGATCCCCTTCCCACGCCCGGCATTCCCGAATCTCTCAACGTGCTCCTCCACGAGCTCCGTGGCTTAGGCTTGAGCGTTACGCTTGAATAACCCGATTAACCCTTCACATTTTTAAAGAAAAAACAATATGGCTTTTAAGAAAGACACTAAAGTTAAGAGTAATTTCTCTAAAATCACGATAGGCTTGGCATCTCCTGAGGAGATTCTGGAGAACTCGTGGGGTGAAGTGTTGAAACCCGAGACCATCAACTACCGTACCTACAAGCCCGAGCGCGACGGTCTGTTCTGCGAGCGCATCTTCGGTCCCACGAAGGACTATGAGTGCCATTGCGGCAAGTACAAGCGCATCCGCTACAAAGGCATCGTCTGCGACCGCTGTGGCGTGGAGGTTACGGAGAAGAAAGTCCGCCGCGAGCGTATGGGACACATCGAGCTTGTCGTCCCCGTGGCTCACATCTGGTACTTCCGTTCCCTGCCCAATAAGATCGGCTATCTGCTCGGCATCCCCACCAAGCAGCTCGACGCCATCATCTACTACGAGCGTTACATCGTCATCAACCCGGGTGCTGCGGCTTCCATCGTCCGTCCCGGACAGATCATCACAGGCGACAACGCCGAGAAGGTGCAGCGCATGGACCTCCTTTCCGAGGAAGACTACCTGGCCATCCTCGACCAGCTGCCCGAGGGCAACGAATACCTGCCCGACGACGACCCCGAGAAGTTCGTCGCCAAGATGGGTGCCGAGGCCGTTTACGACCTGCTGGTCGGCCTCGACCTCGACAAGCTCTCGTACGAGCTGCGTGACCGCGCCAACAACGACGGCAGCCAGCAGCGCAAGACCGAGGCCCTCAAGCGCCTTCAGGTGGTCGAGTCGTTCCGCGCCTCCCGCGACCGCAACAAGCCCGAATGGATGATTCTGAAGAACGTGCCCGTCACGCCTCCCGAGCTCCGTCCCCTTGTTCCCCTGGACGGCGGCCGCTTCGCCACCACCGACATCAACGACCTCTATCGCCGTGTCATCATCCGCAACAACCGCCTGAAACGACTCATCGAGATCAAGGCTCCCGAAGTCATCCTCCGCAACGAGAAACGCATGCTTCAGGAGGCTGTGGACAGCCTGCTCGACAACAGCCGCAAGTCCAGCGCCGTCAAGAGCGAGGCCAACCGCCCCCTCAAGTCGCTCTCCGACTCGCTGAAGGGTAAGCAGGGCCGCTTCCGTCAGAACCTGCTCGGTAAGCGTGTCGACTACTCTGCCCGTTCGGTCATCGTCGTCGGCCCCGAGCTGAAGATGGGCGAGTGCGGTCTGCCTAAGCTCATGGCCGCCGAGCTCTACAAGCCGTTCATCATCCGCAAGCTCATCGAGCGCGGCATCGTCAAGACCGTCAAGAGCGCCAAGAAGATTGTCGACCGCAAGGACCCCATCATCTGGGACATCCTCGAGTTTGTCATGAAGGGCCATCCCGTGCTCCTCAACCGTGCCCCGACGCTTCACCGTCTCGGCATCCAGGCCTTCCAGCCCAAGCTCATCGAGGGTAAGGCCATCCAGCTCCATCCGCTCGCCTGTACGGCGTTCAACGCCGACTTCGACGGCGACCAGATGGCTGTCCACCTCCCCCTCAGCAACGAGGCTATCCTCGAGGCACAGCTGCTGATGCTCCAGAGCCACAACATCCTCAACCCTGCCAACGGCGCACCCATCACGGTGCCCGCACAGGACATGGTGCTCGGCCTCTACTACATCACCAAGCTGCGCGAAGGCGCCAAGGGCCAGGGCCTCATCTTCTACGGCCCCGAAGAAGCCCTCATCGCCTACAACGAAGGCAAGATCGACATCCACGCTCCCATCAAGGTAAAGGTGTGGGACTACGACGAGAACGGCAACCATGTCCAGGTGCTCCGCGAGACCTCCGTGGGCCGCGTCATCGTCAACGAGCTGGTGCCCGAGGAAGTCGGATTCATCAACACCATCATCTCCAAGAAGTCCCTTCGCGACATCATCACCGATGTCATTAAGAAAGCCGGCATGGCCCGCGCCTGCGACTTCCTCGACGGCATCAAGAACCTCGGCTACCAGATGGCCTTCAAGGGCGGACTCTCGTTCAACCTCAACGACATCATCATCCCGAAGGAGAAGGAAGAGCTCGTCGCCAAGGGCAACGAGGAGGTCGAGGAGATTATGAACGAATACAACATGGGCTTCATCACCGACAACGAGCGCTACAACAAGGTCATCGACGTCTGGACCCATGTCAACGACGACCTCTCGCGCATCCTCATGAAGACCATCAGCGCCGACAACCAGGGCTTCAACAGCGTCTTTATGATGCTCGACTCCGGTGCCCGTGGTTCGAAGGAGCAGATTCGTCAGCTCTCCGGCATGCGTGGCCTGATGGCCAAGCCCCAGAAGGCCGGTGCTGAAGGCGGTCAGATCATCGAGAACCCCATCCTCTCCAACTTCAAGGAAGGCCTCTCCGTGCTCGAGTACTTCATCTCCACTCACGGTGCCCGTAAGGGTCTGGCCGATACGGCTCTGAAGACCGCCGATGCCGGTTACCTCACCCGCCGTCTGGTTGATGTCAGCCACGACGTCATCATCAACGAGGAGGACTGCGGTACCCTGCGTGGTCTGGTCTGCACCGCCCTGAAGAACGACGACGAGGTTGTCGCCTCGCTGGCCGAGCGCATCCTGGGCCGCGTCTCCGTCCACGACATCAACGACCCCACCACGGGCGAGCTCATCGTTGCCCAGGGCGAAGAGATCACCGAGCCCATCGCCGCCCGCATCGAGGCAGCCAACATCGAGAGCGTCGAGATCCGTTCGGTGCTCACCTGCGAGAGTAAGAAGGGCGTCTGCGCCAAGTGCTACGGCCGTAACCTCGCCACCGCACGCATGGTCGAGAAGGGCGAAGCCGTCGGCGTCATCGCCGCCCAGTCCATTGGCGAGCCGGGCACGCAGCTGACCCTCCGTACCTTCCACGCCGGTGGTACCGCCTCCAACATCGCCGCCAACGCCAGCATCGTCGCCAAGAACGCCTGCCGCGTCGAGTTCGAGGAGCTCCGCACCGTCGATGCCGTCGATGAGACGGGCGAAGCCGTCCGCGTCGTTGTCGGCCGTCTGGGCGAAGTCCGCTTCATCGACGTCGCCACAGGCATCACCCTCTCCGTCCACGCCCTCCCCTACGGCTCCACGCTCTACGTGGCCGACAAGACCGAGGTCGATAAGGGCACGCTCATTGCCAAGTGGGACCCCTTCAACGCCGTCATCGTCACCGAGAACGCCGGTAAGATCCGTTTCCAGGATGTCATCGAAGGCACCACCTACAAGGTCGAGTCCGACGAGTCCACTGGTCTCCGCGAAATCATCATCACCGAGTCCAAGGACCGCAGCAAGATGCCTACGGCCGAGATTCTCGACGAGAACGACATGGTCATCCGCACCTACAACCTGCCCGTCGGCGGCCACGTGGTGGTCGAAGCCGGACAGATGGTCAAGGCGGGCGACGTCATGGTGAAGATTCCTCGTGCCCAGGGCAAGGCTGGCGACATCACCGGCGGTCTGCCCCGCGTCACCGAGCTCTTCGAGGCCCGCAACCCGTCCAACCCCGCCATCGTCAGCGAAATCGACGGCGAGGTCACTATGGGCAAGCTCAAACGTGGCAACCGCGAGGTCGTCGTCACCTCCAAGACGGGCGACATCAAGCGCTACCTCATCCCCACCAGCAAGCAGATCCTCGTGCAGGAGAACGACTTCGTGCGTGCCGGCACGCCCCTCAGCGACGGTGCCATCACCCCCGCCGACATCCTCGCCATCCAAGGCCCCACAGCCGTGCAGGAGTACATCGTCAACGAGGTGCAGGACGTCTATCGCCTGCAGGGTGTGAAGATTAACGACAAGCACTTCGAGATCATCGTCCGCCAGATGATGCGCAAGGTACAGATCAACGAGCCCGGCGACACCCGCTTCCTTGAGCAGCAGATTGTCGATAAGCTCGAGTTCATGGACGAGAACGACCGCATCTGGGGCAAGAAGGTGGTCACCGACGCTGGCGACAGCGAGACGCTCTTTGCCGGCCAGATTGTCACCGCCCGCCGTCTGCGCGACGAGAACAGCTCGCTGCGCCGCCGCGACCTGCGCATCGTGCAGACGCGCGACGCCGTGCCCGCCACCTCCACGCAGATTCTGCAGGGCATCACCCGCGCCGCCCTTGCCACCAGCAGCTTCATGAGCGCCGCCTCCTTCCAGGAGACCACCAAGGTGCTCAACGACGCCGCCATCAACGGCAAGACCGACACCCTCGAAGGCATGAAGGAGAACGTCATCTGCGGTCACCTCATGCCCGCCGGTACCGGCCAGCGCGAGTTCGCCAAGATCATCGTAGGCAGCCGCGAGGACTACGAGCGTATGATGGCCAACCGCCAGACCATTACCGACTTCGACGATATGGAGTCTGTCCCCGACATCCGCCGCTGATAGCGCAGACGCACCCCTATACGCTGTTCAGGCTGGGCAAAGATGCCCAGCCTGAACTATTATAATGCATGATTCTCCGCAATCACCTGACAGACGGCCTGAAAGCCCGAAATCATGTAGGGAAATGTAGGGAAACAGGCTCCCTACATAAACGCTGGTAGCGTAACGCACTACGTTGACGGGCTTACAGAATACGCCGTGAGCAGAATCTCGGGACGAGAATCCTTATATAGCTAAACGATAAAACCATGTCTAATCATGTCACAACTCCCCAAGAATTCGTGTAATTCGTAGTGAAAAATTGGTTCACTTGCAGAAACCTGTGTTTCCATGAACCAAAACCATCAAAACCCTTTTGCTCTGCCCAGAGACTTTGTCTCAGATATTATGGCTGTAGGCTTTTCCTTGTAAGCCAGCTTACAGATAAAAGCCTACAGCCATAACACCATCCATACTGGATGATGCCAGAGCAAAAGAAAAACCCCGCTATCGCTAGAAAAACGTTAGCACACAGGACAGAGCCTAAAAGCAGGATGCACCTCAGCATAGTTGAGCTTCGCTCTTCCTCCTTCGCACCTCGGCCATTGACTTCATCTTCCTCCTTCGC